>CALMMY010000139.1 GCA_937868695.1 uncultured Comamonadaceae bacterium | reverse complement strand
AACCCCGCAGCACCAGCACCAGCGCATCGTTGCGGGTGGTGAGCGTGTGCAGCCGATAACTGTGCTGGGCAACGATCACGGCAGCCGCGCCTTGCTGGTGGCTGGCGGCGGAGGGAGCCGTGATGGACGATGAGGCAGGCGAGGGCGGGGCTGCGGGAGTGGCGGCGGTCATGGTGGAGGGCGATTGTGCGCCGCCTGCGTGGCATGCACAAAGTGGGCGCACGCTGGCGGCGGCATGCCCTTGTCATGCCCCAATCTCGCCCACGGCAACACACGCTCACATGCTTTGCGCACATTTTCAGCGCACCAATCTTGCATACAAGATTGAAAAACTGTTGGCACAGTTTTCGCAAAGAGGGATCAACCTCAAAGCGAACACCGTGAACTCCACCGACATTGCCAACCGAATTGTTGAAGCCATCCTGGCGCAGAAGCTGCAGCCGGGCGCTCGCCTGGGCGAGCAGGCACTGTCCATGCTGTTCGATTGCAGCCGCACCCTGGTGCGCGAGGCGCTGATGCAGCTGGCCGCACGCGGCATCGTCACCGTCAGCTCGCGCCGGGGCTGGTACGTGGTGCAGCCCTCGCAGGCAGAAGCGCGTGAAGCATTCGAGGCCCGCCGCGTGATTGAAATGGGCCTGATCCGCAGCGCCAAACCGATGGCACCCGCCGCGCTCAAGCGGCTGAGCGAACACATCACCGAAGAACAGGCCGCCCTGGCTGGTAACGACGTGGGCCAGCGCAGCTACCTGCTGGGCGACTTCCATGTGTGCCTGGCCGAGTGTCTGGGCAACCAGCTGCTGGCCGACACGCTGCGCGACTTCACGGCGCGCACCACGCTCATTGCCATGCTGTACCAGTCCACCCACGACGCGCACCAGTCGTGCGCGGAGCACGTGGCCATCGTCGCCGCGCTGAAAAGCGGCAACCACGCCGAGGCCGAGCGGCTGATGGATCAACACATTGGCCAGGTGCAGTCGGCCCTGAACGTGCAGGCCGACACCGACCCGCTGGCCGAGCTGCGTGCCGCGCTGTCGCCGCTGGGCCGCCCCGCCGCGTCGGCAGCCGATGCCAGCCCCGGCAAAGTCCGCAAAACCCGCCTGGTGACGGCACCCACGGCCGCCACCACCCACGCAACCGATTCCACCACCCCTCCCCCCGAAACCTACCTAGGAGCCTTGTTATGACCCGCCTGAACATCAGCAAACGCCACCTCATTGCCACCGGCCTCTCCTTGGCCCTGGCCGCCACCGTGGGCCACGCCCAGGCAGAAACCGCGCTGGACGGCGTGATGAAGGCCAAGCTCATCAAAATTGCCATTCCCACCGACTTCCCGCCCTATGGCTTTGTGGGCATCGACATGGCACCGCAGGGCCTGGACGTGGACATGGCCAAGTACATCGCCGACAAGCTGGGCGTGAAGGTCGAGCTGGTGGTGGTGACCAGCGCCAACCGCATCCCCTACCTGCAAACCAAAAAGGCCGATCTGGTCATCTCCACGCTGGGCAAAAACCCGGACCGCGAGAAGGTGATCGACTTCACCGCCGCCTACTCACCGTTCTTTCAGGCCGTGTTCGCGCCCAAAACCATGGCCATCAAGTCGTGGGCAGACCTGGGCGGCAAAAGCGTGGCCGTCACCCGTGGTGCCATGGAAGACCAGGAGCTGAGCAAAGTGGCCCCGGCCAACACCGACATCAAGCGTTTTGAAGACAACAACGCCACGGTGTCGGCGTTCGTGTCGGGCCAGACGCAGCTGATCGCCACAGGCGCATCGGTGGCAGGCAACATGATGCAGAAGAACCCCCAGCTGGGTGCCGAATACAAGCTGCTGCTCAAAGACAGCCCCAACTTCATCGGCGTGGCCAAGGGTGAAGACGCACTGCGCCTGAAGGTCAACGACATCATTGCCGCCGCCAAAAAAGCAGGCGACATCGACAAGCTGGCCAACAAGTGGCTGGGCCGCCCCGCTGGCGACCTGCCCCAGTAAGCCCCCACACACCCACAGGACCCAAGCCATGCTGATCGAGCTGGACTTTGCCGCCGTGCTGGCGGAGTGGCCCTTGCTGGCCAAGGGCGTGGTGTGGACGCTGGGCCTCACCGCCGTCTCTGCCGTGCTGGGCGTGGCCCTGGGCGTAGCCTGCGCCTGGGCCCGCACCCAGGGCCCCACCGCGCTGCGCTGGGTGGCCGGGGCGTATGTGGAGGCGGTGCGCAACACGCCCTTCATCGTCCAGCTGTTCTTCGTGTTTTTCGGGTTGCCGACGGCGGGCATACGGCTGTCGCCCGAGGTGGCCTCCATCATCGCCATGGTGGTCAACCTGGGGGCGTATGCGGCCGAAATCGTGCGCTCGGGCATCGACGCCACGCCGCGTGGCCAGACCGAAGCAGCACTGGGCCTGGCCCTCACCCGCGCACAGACCTTTGTGCATGTGGTGCTGCCTCCGGCGCTGAAGAAGGTGTGGCCCGCGCTGGTGAGCCAGATCATCATCGTGATGCTGGGCTCGGCCGTGTGCGGACAGATTTCCACACAGGAGCTGAGCTACGCGGCCAACCTGATCCAGAGCCGCAACTTCCGCGCGTTCGAGGCCTTCATCGTGGCCACGCTCATTTACCTGGCGCTGTCGGTTGCGGTGCGCGGCACGCTGAACTGGCTGGGCCCCCGCTTTCTGTTCGGAGGCCGCCGTGGTTGATTTCAGCTTGTGGGACATTTTTCGCAACCTGCTGCTGGCCGCCCGCTGGACGGTGGGCCTGTCGCTGGTGGCCTTCGTGGGCGGCGGCGTGGTGGGCCTGGCCTTGCTGGTGGCACGCACCGCCAGGCTGCCCGGCGCACAGGTGCTGGTGGGTGGCTACGTGCAGCTGTTTCAGGGCACGCCGCTGCTCATGCAACTGTTTCTGGCCTACTTCGGCATGGCCTTGCTGGGGGTGGAAACCTCCGCCTGGGCCGCCGCTGCCGTGGCCCTGACGCTGTACAGCAGCGCCTTCCTGGCCGAAATCTGGCAAGGCTGTGTGCGGGCGGTGCCCAAAGGCCAGTGGGAAGCCGGGCAAAGCCTGGCACTGAGCATGGGCGAACTGCTGCGTTACGTGGTGCTGCCGCAGGCCGGTCGCATGGCCATTGCACCCACAGTGGGCTTTCTGGTGCAGGTCATCAAAGGCACGGCGCTGGCCTCGGTCATTGGATTCATCGAGCTGACCAAGGCCGGCACCATGATCACCAACGCCACCTTCAAACCCTTTCTGGTCTACAGCTGCGTGGCGCTTTTGTACTTTGCGCTGTGTTTCCCCATCAGCCTGTACGCCCGTTCGCTGGAGAAAAAACTCAATGCAAGCCGCTGATCCCCCCACTGCAACAACACCCCCCGCCGTTCGCACCGAGCAACTGCGCAAGTCGTATGGTTCGAATGAAGTGCTCAAGGGCATTGACCTGACGGTAGCCCCCGGCGAGGTGATTGCCATCATTGGCAAAAGCGGCTCGGGCAAAAGCACGCTGCTGCGCTGCATCAACGGGCTGGAAACCTTCCAGCACGGCAGCCTGACGGTGCAGGGCCAGCCGCTGGTTCACCACGACGCGGCGGCCATGCGCGAGCTGCGTCAGCGCGTGGGCATGATTTTTCAGTCGTTCAACCTGTTCCCGCACCTGAGCGTGGGCAAGAACGTGATGCTGGCCCCCCGCTTGGTGAAAAAGCCTGCCACCGCCGATCTGGAAGCCCGTGCCCGCCAGTTGCTGCAACGCGTGGGCCTGGCCGACAAATTCGATGCCTTCCCCGATCAGCTTTCGGGCGGGCAGCAGCAGCGCGTGGCCATTGCACGAGCCCTGGCCATGGACCCGAGCATTCTGCTGTGCGACGAAATCACCTCCGCCCTGGACCCCGAGCTGGTGGGCGAGGTGCTGAACGTGGTGGAAGGCCTGGCCAAAGAAGGCATGACGCTGCTGATGGTCACGCACGAAATGAGTTTTGCCCGCAAGGTGAGCAACCGCGTCATCTTCATGCACCAGGGCCGGGTGCATGAAATGGGACCACCTGCCGAGCTGTTTGCCAACCCGCAAACGCCTGAGCTGAAGCAATTCTTGTCCAGTATTCACTGATGCCTGATTGGCCAGCAGCAAGCCAGCATCACGGTTTCTTCCTCACCCGCCCCATGTAAATACTCCGCTTTGTGGGCGGGGGCAGGGCCTTCGCTGCACTCAGTGCGGCGGCCAGCTGGTGTTGCAGGGTCTGGATGGTGTGGCGGTTGTCCTGCAAGCTGGTTTCCAGTTCTGCGTTGCGGCGTTGCAGGGGGGCAAGCTGGGTCTGGCTGGCAGCAGACTGTGTTTCTGCGGCTTGCAGCCTGGCCTGGGTGGCTTTGAGCTGCTCATCGGCCTGTCTGGCGGCTTCTTCCCATTGTTTCTGGCGGGTGGCCAGTGTCT
>CALMMY010000138.1 GCA_937868695.1 uncultured Comamonadaceae bacterium | reverse complement strand
CCAGCGGAACCACGGTGCATGTGCAGGCTCCCGCCGAGCAGCTGCATCTGTTCACAGCCAGCGGCGATGCCTGCCACCGCACGGTGGCACTGCCTGTCTGAGCCCCAATGCGCTGGGGCAGGCGGGCTGGCCTCTTATAATCCGCATTTCCACCTCCACGGGCGACCCACTCGCCCGTTAGCGACATGACCAAATTTGTCTTCGTCACCGGCGGTGTGGTGTCTTCCTTGGGCAAAGGCATCGCTTCTGCTTCCCTGGCTGCACTGCTCGAATCGCGTGGCCTCAAAGTCACCCTCATCAAGCTGGATCCGTACCTCAACGTCGATCCCGGCACCATGTCTCCCTTTCAGCACGGCGAAGTGTTCGTGACCAACGACGGCGCTGAAACCGACCTGGACCTGGGCCACTATGAGCGTTTCATCGAAACGCGCATGAGAAAAGCCAACAACTTCACCACCGGGCAAATTTACAAAAGCGTGCTCGAAAAAGAGCGCCGTGGCGACTATCTGGGCAAGACGGTGCAAGTCATTCCGCACGTCACCAACGAAATCCAGGACTTCATCAAACGCGGTGCGGGCTATGGCACCGACGAAGCCGTGGATGTGGCCATTGCCGAAATCGGTGGCACCGTGGGCGACATTGAGTCACTGCCCTTCCTGGAAGCCGTGCGCCAGCTCAGCCACCGCCTGGGGCCGAACCAGGCGGCCTTTGTCCACCTGACCTATGTGCCCTGGATTGCCGCCGCCGGTGAGCTGAAAACCAAGCCTACCCAGCACACCGTGCAAAAGCTGCGCGAAATCGGCATCCAGCCCGATGCCCTGCTGTGCCGGGCCGACCGCAACATTCCCGACGACGAGCGCGAAAAAATCAGCCTGTTCACCAACGTGCCGCAATGGGGTGTGATCTCCATGCCCGACGTGGACACCATCTACCGTGTGCCCCGCGTGCTGCACGAGCAGGGGTTGGACGCGCTGATCTGCGACAAGCTGCGCCTGCATTCTCCACCGGCCAAGCTCAAGCGCTGGGACGATCTGGTGCAGGAAGTGCTGCACCCCCAGGGCGATGTCAACATCGCCATGGTGGGCAAGTACGTGGAACTGTCCGACAGCTACAAATCGCTGAACGAGGCATTGCGCCACGCGGGCATGAAAAACCATGTGCGCGTCAACATCCACTACATCGACTCCGAAACCCTCACGCCCGAAACCGTGGACCAGCTCACCCGCTACGACGCGGTGCTGGTGCCCGGCGGCTTCGGCAAACGCGGCATCGAAGGCAAGATCGAGGCTGCCCGCTTTGCCCGCGAGCACAAGGTGCCCTATCTGGGCATCTGCCTGGGCATGCAGGTAGCCACCATTGAGTTTGCCCGCCATGTGGCCGGTCTCAGCGATGCCAACAGCACCGAGTTCGAACCCGAGGGGCCGCATCCCGTCATTGCACTCATCACCGAGTGGAAAGATGCCGACGGCTCCATCAAGACCCGCGATGAAAATTCCGATCTGGGCGGCACCATGCGCCTGGGTGCCCAAAGCTCGGATGTGGCACCCGGTACGCTGGCCCACAGCATTTACGGCCCCGTGGTCACCGAGCGGCACCGCCACCGCTATGAAGCCAATGTGACCTACCTGGACAGGCTGCGCAAGGCCGGTCTGGTCATCTCCGCACTGACCCAGCGCGAACAGCTGACGGAAATCGTCGAGTTGCCCCAGACTGTTCACCCCTGGTTCATGGGCGTGCAGTTCCACCCCGAGTTCAAATCCACTCCGTGGGACGGCCATCCGCTGTTCAATGCGTTCGTCAAAGCAGCGCTGGATCACCAAGTCAACACACGCCAGGGTGGCAAGGGAGCTCCAGAATGAAGCTCTGCGGTTTTGACATCGGGCTGGATCAACCGTTTTTCCTGATTGCCGGGCCTTGCGTGGTCGAGTCCGAGCAACTGCAGATGGACACGGCGGGTGCGCTGAAGGAAATCACGGCCAAGCTGGGCATTCCGTTCATTTTCAAAAGCAGCTTCGACAAGGCCAACCGCTCGTCCGGAACCAGCTTTCGCGGTCCTGGCCGTGAAAAGGGGCTGGAAATCATGGCCAAAATCAAGCGTGAACTCGGCGTGTTCACGCTGACCGATGTGCATACCGAAGACGACATCACGGCGGCGGCTGCGGTGGTCGATGTGCTGCAAACCCCCGCTTTTCTGTGCCGCCAGACCGACTTCATCCGTGCCGTGGCCCAGAGCGGCAAGCCGGTGAACATCAAGAAGGGCCAGTTTCTGGCTCCGCACGACATGAAAAACGTCATCGACAAGGCCCGCGCCGCTGCACGCGAAGCAGGGTTGCCCGATGACAACTTCATGGCCTGCGAGCGCGGAGCCAGCTTTGGCTACAACAACCTGGTGTCCGACATGCGCTCGCTGGCCATCATGCGCGAGACGGGTGCGCCCGTGGTGTTCGATGCCACGCACAGCGTGCAGCTGCCCGGCGGCCAGGGCACCAGCAGCGGCGGCCAGCGCGAAATGGTGCCGGTACTGGCCCGTGCAGCGGTGGCCGTGGGTGTAGCCGGTCTGTTCATGGAAACCCACCCCAACCCGGCCGTGGCCCTGAGCGATGGCCCCAATGCAGTGCCCCTGAAGCAAATGGAAGCCTTGCTGGAAACCCTGCTGGCACTGGATGCCGTGACCAAGCGCAACGGCTACCTGGAAAACCAGTTCAACACCTGAACCCGGAGGAGACACATGGCATACGGATACCTCATCGTTGACATGAACATCAGCGACCTGGAGCAATACAAACAGTACATGGCCGAAGCACCTGCTGCCGTCAAGGCCGCCGGGGGTGAATACCTGGTGCGGGGCGGCAAGCTCGAATCGATGGAAGGCGACTGGCAGCCGGCCCGCATGGCCATCCTGCGCTTCCCCAGCTTCGATGCAGCCAAACAGTTTTACGACGGTGAAATGTACCGTCAGGCCCGTGCCAAACGGGCCGGTGCAACCAGTTACTTCAACATGGTGCTGGTTGAAGGTGTGGAAGCCCCGATCTGAGCCACACTGTCATCTGATCATCTGAATTTGCTATTTTGATAAGGAAAGAGAAACCATGAGTGCAATCGTCGATATCGTCGGCCGCGAAGTGCTGGACAGCCGTGGCAACCCCACGGTGGAATGTGATG
>CALMMY010000137.1 GCA_937868695.1 uncultured Comamonadaceae bacterium | reverse complement strand
AGCCAGGAAAGAGACAGCAGCAGCACGACATGACTCGCCACCACACCTGCCAGCCAAGAAACAGCACGCCACCACCAAAGCCAGGCAAGAATCGCCACGCCAGCCCAGCAAACCACGCCACGACAGATGCCAGCCGCGAAGCCACCACCCAATCAAAGCGCAACGCAAACCGCCAAACCATGTGACTATGCTCTCCATGAATCCGCCCGCCCGCGCACAATCAGCCCGCCAGAACGCATGCTCTTTGAATCCGCGATGACTGGCCACACCTGCCCATCATGAAACTCACCCGCCTCTTCCAACCCCGCAATCCCCGCTTCTGGCTGCTGCTGGTGCTCAACCTGTTATCCGCCGGTCTGGCCTGGGCCATGCGCCTGCCGGGCGTGACCAGCACGGCAGTGGTGGTGATGGGCGTGTTGGCCCTGGGCAATGCCCTGCTGGGCATGTGGCTGATGTGGGCGTTGGTGCGCGATGAACCCGCCGCTGCGCCAAGCCAAGACACCACCGACCCCACTGCACGCTGAAGCACCCATGCCCCGCCACCTGCTCTACCTCATCGTCTTCATCGAAGGTTTCTGTTCGCTGGGGGCCGAGGTGATTGCCCTGCGCCGCCTGGTGCCGCATGTGGGCAGCGCGATTGTGGTCACCGCCCCCACCATCGGCCTGTTTCTGCTGGCCCTGGCGCTGGGCTACGCGGCGGGGGCACGGGTGGCCGATCGCTTCACCGCCGTGGTGGGGCGCAACTTCGTGGTGTCGGCCCTGCTGGCGGGGGTGGGGCTGTCGCGGCTGGCGGTGGATGGCCTGTTCGGCGCGGTGCAGCCGGTCTGGCTGGCCTACCTGCTGTTCATGGCACTGGTGCTGTGCCCGCTGGCCTGGCTGCTGGGGCAGACCGTGCCGGTGCTGACCAACCTGATGAAACACATGCGCACCGGCGAGGCCAGCGGAATGGCGCTGTACTGGTCCACGCTGGGCTCGTTCCTCGGTTCGGTCAGCCTGTCGCTGCTGGTGATGCAGTGGCTGGGCGTGTCGGCGGCGGTGCTGGTGTGTGCGGTCTGGCTGCTGGCGGGCAGCCTGCTGCTGGCTCCGCGCAACCTCTCGGCCTGGCCCGCCTGGGCACAGGCCCTGGCCGTGGCGGTGGCCTCCCTTGCCATGCACCTGGCCCCCGGCCCGCAGGTGCTCGACACCGCCTATGCCGATTACGAAGTGCGCCCCGTGGAACTGCCGGGGCAGACCAACCCGCGTGGCTTCATGGTCAACCATTCGCTGGCTTCGCTGATGGACGACAGCGAGCCGCCCCACTACGCCCGATACCTGCAACGCCTGCGCCAGATCCTGCTGGATGAACTGGCCCTGGCCGATAGCGACATTCTGGTGCTGGGAGCGGGCGGCTTCACGCTGTCACACCGCGAGCCCGCCAACCGCTACACCTACGTGGACATTGACCCCGCCATCCGCACGCTGGCCGAGCGGCATTTTCTGAACAGCCCCATCCGGGGCAGCTTTGTCGTCGATGATGCCCGCCGGTTTGTGCGCACCACCACGCAGCGGTTTGCGGCGGTGGTGGTGGATGTGTACAGCAGCCACACCTCCATACCCGGCCACCTGGTCACGCAGGAGTTTTGGGCCGACACCCGCCGCACCCTGGCCCCCGGCGGCGTGCTTCTGATCAACCTGATTCTGGACAGCCAGCTGCAATCGGCCTACGCCCGCAACCTGCTGGCCACCATCGAGAGCGTGTATGGCCGCTGCGGCGTGGAAGTGCTGCACAAAACCCGCCCGCAAAGCAACGTGATCGTCAGCTGCCACGCCAGCGGCCACCCGAACCCCGGCACGCCCTACACCGACGAGCGCAACACCGCCGACCTGGACATGGCCAACGCGCACTGACGCACTCTGCGGTCGTTACCCGCTCTGGCCTTCACCGCGTCAGCGCCATGAGCCGACAGATTCCATGCCCGTTCAAGCCAGCTGATGGGCGGAAAAACCCAACCGGTTCCACTCCACCCGGCGGCGGCTCCAATGCTCGGTGATGGCTTGCGTGAAGTCGGGGCGCACCAGCTTGGCACGAGCCAGACACACCTCGGTGTTTTCCTGCCGAATCACCACCCCCTCCAGCATGCCCTGGCGGTAGCGGCTGGGACGCTCATCCAACATGGTTTTCAAACCGGACAGCGAAACAGGCCCCTGGTACAGCGTGGGCACGGCCACCAAACCAAGATCCGCAGCCAGTGCATTGCGCCGGGCACTGCTCCAGAAGCGGCCCGTTGATCGCTCGAACACATCGAACAGCAACCACCAGTCGGGCAACAGGTTGTATTCGAGCGAATGGCGGGCAGCACACCACTCGCCAAACAGCATCAGGCCGGCATCTGCATGCGCAGCCAATGCGGCCTGCAACGCATCACCGTGCAGCGCCAGCCAGTCGGGCAAACGGGCAAACTGGCCGGAAAAAGGTGCCTGCAAATACTGCCCCCGGTTCTGAATCCGCAACTCACCCGATGGTGAAAGCGAAAACCCCAGATTCGCCCCATCCATCTTCTCTTCCACCGCCACATCGGCAGCCAGCAAGGCATGGGCTTCTTTCTGCGACAACACCTTGTCATCACGCGGCTCGCCCTGCCCCAGCCAGGCGATGTGCGGGGTGTGGGGGAAGCGGAAGAAATCGGTCATGGCAACCCCTTTGGCATTGCAGGCTGGGTCTTGTCTGGAAATTTCTTGCGGTAAAACCGACAGGCGTCATCGGCACACAGGAACTCCACCTCCACACCATTGGCTTGCAAGGCAGGCCACCAATCCAGCCATTTGCAATCTGCGGCTTGCCAGATAGGCGGTTTGTCCGGGTGTGCGTTGGCTACGGCAGCAAATTTGCGATCTGGCGCATCGAAAACAGCCTCCAACTCTGGGGCAGGAAACTCGTCAAAACAGTGATCAGCCGTCTCTGTCAGCGGCACCTGATTCACACGGGCAGGGTTGCCTGCATGGCGCAGCAGCCATTTCAAAAAGACATCGCCAGCACCTTTGGGCGGGTTGATCCGGGTTTTGTGCAGGTATTCACCCAATATCCGGTAACCGTCATCAATGACAATCACGCCTGATTTTTCGATTGCCTTCAGTCGATGGATGCACTCTTCCACGCACTCAGGCGACACATCGACATGCTGTCCGTTGGCAACCAGCAAGACGTTGGTATCAATCACGGCCTTCAACGTGCATCACCTTGCTGGCTGAGTTCGCGCTTGCGCTTCATCGCGGCCAGTGTTCTACCGGCAATGTCGGCCATCTCATCGCCAAAGAAATGCTCGGGCCAGTTTTCGATTTCACCAAACATGTTCAGGCTCAAAGGCTCCAGCTCGGTCGCAGAACCTGCGCGGCGGCAAAAGTACACAGCCACATCTTCCGGCTTGACTGAGCCTTCGGCCACGCGGCGCTGTAAACGGTTGAGAAAATGCTCCGAATGGCTTTCAACAATCAGCTGAACGTGACGTTCTTTCCCGTTTTCGCGTGCCTGTGTCGCGGAAATGAACACATCAGCCAGTTCAGCCTGCACCTGTGGATGCAAATGAATTTCTGGTTGCTCCATCCATACAGTGGAATGGGGCGGGCAGTAAAAAACCTGCACAAGAGCGGGCAACACCTGTGACACACCAAAACCCACATCCGTAATTTTCACCTCGGGCGCTTTTTCGTGGGTCTTGACCAGCACCTCATATTCTTTGCGCCCTGGCGCAACAGGTTCAACGGAAAAATCGTGAATCACCCCCAAATCCTTCAACCAGGCAGCGATGAATTCGGCAAACCCTTTTTTGTGAAAACCAGCCTGTCGATTGAGCTTTCGGCCTTCATTTTCAGCGGCCAAAATGGCCCTGACAGCATCTTCTCCCCTTTGACCCACGCTCGGTGGTGTGTCACCAGACCACGGATAAATCCGGCGAGGATGGTCGCGCAAGGGCCCCAAGTAGGAAAGGCTGTCCAGCAAAGACTCGGTGGCCAGCGCAAAGTCGGCCATGAAACCTGCATTCTTGAAACGGGCGGCGGTGGTATCTGAAAGACGATAAAACTTCTCAGGCTCTTCAAGTGGCCATTTGCGACCATCGGCCATCTTGAAACTGTAGTGTTCAGAACTTAAAGTGAATTTGCGCTTGTTATCGCGCCGCATCGATACGTCCAGTACGCACCGCCCCCCTTTTTTCAACGCATAACTCATGGCCTGCATTTCGGGTTGATCCAGTTTTCCGGCCACCAGCTCCACAATCAACTGCATCTGATCGCCTTGATAGCGGGCAGTGGTCACCAAGGGATCGCGAATGTCCAGCGGCCTGTTCAGCTTCCATCCCAGCTCGAACTCCATTGTTTGGCCCAGATCATGACCGTGCAAACAATCGGCAAAAGTACCCAGATCGATCATGGAACTGGAGTCACCAAGATTCAACACCCGCTTGCGGTCTGTTGATCTTGCCGTCTGCTGCAATGCCAGCAGCAAATGACCCAAACTGCTTTTGCCAGCACTGTTGGCACCAAATATCACCGTTAATGGAGCAAGGCGAATGGGGCCTGTGTCTTTCCAAGCCTTGAAGTTCTTGATGTGCAAATGGGTCAGCATGGCGCAATTTTCTCGGTAGGGGTGCAAGTCGCGTCGCTGATGGGCTCTGTGCCTTGCTTGGAGAGCACATCCCTCGCGACAGGCTGTCTGCGTGGCAGTGTATCGCCCACCACCGCACATCCCGGCCCCTCACATCGGCCCGCCCCTCCACTTCTACCCACTCACCGCGTCAGCGCCATGAACAGCTTGGGCAGGCGCTCGGGCAGGCGTTGTACGTGGTCGATCACGGTGTAGCGCTGGCCGAAGATGTCGCTCACGTAGGCATCCGCTTTGGGATCCAGGCTGATGCAGTGGGTGTAAATGCCGTCCTGCCCCAGCTCGCGCACGGCCTGGCGGGCATCTTCAATCAGCTGGCGTTCGTCGGGGGTGTCAATGTCGGACGGCTGGCCATCGGTCAGGATCAGCAGCAGCTTTTTGTCGGCCTGGCGTGCGCCCAGGTAGTGTCCGGCGTGGCGCAAGGCCGCGCCCATGCGGGTGGAATACGCCGCTTCCATGCCCGCCAGACGGCCTTTCACGTCGTCGTTGAACCGCTCTGAAAACCCCTTGATGTGCTGGTAACGCACATCGTGCCGGGTGTTGGAGTGAAAGCCCGCAATGGCAAACCCATCGCCCAGCTGTTCGATGGCCCAGGCCAGCAGGGTGACGGCCTCGCGGCTGAGGTCGAGCACGGTGGTCGCGGCCTGGCCTGCACCGTCGCCCGCTGCGCCAGCCCCCCTTGAACCGCTGCTAGCCGCCACCGGGTCGTTGAGCGATTGCGACAGGTCGATCAGCAGCAGCACGGCCATGTCGCGCCCGTCGGTGCGGTGGCTCATGTGGATGCGCGGGTCAGGCGTGGCCCCGCTTTTGAAATCGGTCAGGCTGCGGATGGCCACGTCCAGGTCCAGCTCGCTGCCCTCTTCCTGAAAACGGATGCGCACTTTGTCCTGCGGCTTCAGCAGATCGAGCATGCGTTTCAATTGCTTGGCCAGTGCGGCGTGGCGCGTCAGGATGCGATCAATGTCAGCCGGGTTGCCGCTGGGGTGCAGGCGCTCGTACAGGCTTACCCAGTCGGGCCGGTAGGTCTGGCTGTGGTGGTTCCACTCGGGGTAGGGGCGCGGAGGCAGTCCGTCCGTTTCCGTGCTGGCCTGGCTGCGGCGGGCCTGGTCAAAGCTGCTTTCTTCGTCACCCTCTTCGATGTAGATCCACAGGTGGCGGTTGTCGTCGCGGTAGTCCACCTCGGTGTCGGTGAACCAGACTTTGGGTAGCTGGTCGCTCTGGCGGCGGGTGCGGGCCACAAAGCTCAACGCCAGGGCGGCCATGGCCTGGGTGGAGGCCATCCCCGACACCATATCGGCAAGCGGTGCCCCGCCATCACCCGCAATCATTAGATCTTTTTTACCGACCTCCGCTTGCATGGCCTGATGAGTCAGCTCTGCAAAACGAAGCACATCCGGGTCGGTGTAGCCGTGGTCGGTATCCAGAATGGCGCGCGAGATCATGGCCAAGCGGTGGCGCAAGCACGAGTGGGTCTGATCGTTGCACGCACCCTGCACGGGCCTGGGGTGCAGCGCCAGCAGGGTGCGGCGCAGGCCGGGGTAGGTGCGCATCAGCAGCAGGTCGATGCGGGCATCTTCAAAGGTTTCCACCGCCAGGCGCTGGAAGGGGCTCCAGTTGTCGGCCACCTGGGGCTGGCTCCAGCGGCGGTGGCCCACCATGTGGGCCAGTGCGGCGCGGTAGCGGTCGATGCCGCGCACCCCGGCACGGTCGCCGTACACGTCGGGCAGGCGCATGCCCAGGTCATCAAAGTAGGGCTGCACCTGGCTGGGCATGCCGGTGGGGGCCTCGCCCTCGGGTGTGGTGGCGGGGGTCTGGGTGTCGGTGTGGACGGTGAAGGGCACCAGCAGCGCTTCTTCGGTCCACAGGGCTTGCAGGTACAAGTCCAGCACACGGGTGTGGTCGGCCAGCAGGGTGCCCCGGCGCTCGCGTTGCAGCACGGCCCGGGCATCGGCGCTTTGCAGGCTGAAGTATTCGCGCTGGCGTTCGGGGTGGTTGGGGTGGTTGCGGATGCCGTATTCCACCCACCGCTCCAGGCCAGCGATGCTGAGCTGGCCCAGCAGATGCGGTGCCT
Source organism: uncultured Comamonadaceae bacterium (assembly GCA_937868695.1). Lineage (GTDB taxonomy): Bacteria > Pseudomonadota > Gammaproteobacteria > Burkholderiales > Burkholderiaceae_C > UBA2334. The sequence goes on along the minus strand of CALMMY010000137.1, from coordinate 6,054 downwards.
GCTCGAAAAACAGCGGCAGACCGGGGCTGGCAAAGGTTTTGTGGTGACCGTGGATGGAGCCGGTGGTGCGCTCCATGAAGTGCAGGCTCAGGCTCAGGTAGCGCTGAAACGGTTCGCGGGCAGGTAGCCGCCGCGCCACGGCGGGCAGGCTTTGCAAAAACGGGTTGATGGCTTTGCCGTTGGGCGACTTCCACAGTGTATGGATGGTGGCCGAAATGGCGGGCAGCGCGTCTTCGCCCAAAGTGCGGGCCACGGCGGGCCACTCGGCCAGGAACATGAGCAGCGGCTCCACACCCCGGCCCATCTTGCCCAGAAAGCGGGCGTATTGCAGGTAGGCCTCCATGCCGTCGGGCGTGAGCACGCGGCTGGCCTCGGCCATGCACGACTCAAACACCCCATCCACCTGCGGAAACCGGGTGTCGAGCTGCGTGCGCCAGGCGTGCAACAGGTCTTGCATTGCCGCCTCACCCGAACACAGCGTCGATGGCGTGGTCCAGCGTGTCGCGGATGTCCGCGTCGTCGGTGATGGGGCGCACCATCGCCATGCGGCAGGCATCGCGCGGGGCCACGCCCCCCACCATCAGCGTGGCGGCGTACACCATCAGGCGGGTGGAAATGCCTTCGTCCAGCCCATGCCCCTTCAGGTTGCGAGCGGTGGTGGCCAGCTTCACCAGCCGGGCGGCCTGCGCTTCGGGCAGGCCGGTTTCGCTGGCCACGATGCGGGCCTCCAACTCGGGCGTGGGGTAATCGAAGTCAAACGCCGCAAAACGCTGCTTGGTGGATGGCTTCAGGTCTTTCATCAGGTTCTGGTAGCCGGGGTTGTACGAGATGACCAGCTGGAAATCGGGATGGGCACGCACCAGTTCGCCTTTTTTGTCCAGCGGCAGGCTGCGGCGGTGGTCGGTCAGCGGGTGGATGACCACAGTGGTGTCCTGCCGGGCTTCCACAATTTCATCCAGGTAGCAGATCGCCCCCATGCGGGCGGCCTGGGTCAGCGGGCCGTCGAGCCAGCGGGTGCCGTTGGCTTCCAGCAGGTAGCGGCCCACCAGGTCGGAAGCGGTCATGTCCTCGTTGCAGGCCACGGTGATGAGGGGACGGCCCAGCTTCCAGGCCATGTACTCCACAAACCGCGACTTGCCACAGCCGGTGGGGCCTTTGAGCATGACCGGCAGGCGGGCGGCGTAAGCGGCTTGATACAGCTCCACCTCGTTGCCCTGGGGCTGGTAGTACGGCTCGCGGGTGATGGCGTAGTCAGACAGTGGGCTGGAAGAAGAGGTCATGGCGGTGTTCCTGATGGGTGTCTTCTGGTTCAAATCTGGTTCGAGTGGGTTGGAGCTGGGGTCTGTTTCAGGTGGTTCGCTGCTGCGTTCTTCGTTCGTGTGGAGTGGTTGGTGTTGCTGCGGCCTGGGGTCACTTCTCCCGCGCGGGGTGAGGGTGGGTATCCGGCTACGCTCATGTCCCCCGGTTCAGGCTGCGCCCGAACCTCCTCCTTGACTTCGCTGCGCCGGACACCCACCCTCACCCCGCAAGCACCTGGGATGGGCGACGCATGAAAACCGGGTTGGTGCGAATGAAGCGGACGTAAGCGGTACGTGGAAAACGAACCACTAAGTCCAGATGCGGTGCCCTGCATTACTGCATTGATCTGCACCTTTCGCGCACCAACCCATTGCCAGGTTGGCCAGGTGGGGTGGGCTGCAAAGCGAAGTCAAGGAGGAGGCGGCCAGCGGCCGCCGGGGGACATGAGCGGCGCAGCCCACCCCACCTGGCCAACCCCGCGAGGTAGCCCCCTGCCCTGCCAACCCAACAAACCAACCCCGTTCAGCGCCACCCGCTCCCGGCACCACATCACCCAAGCTGCCGCACAACACGCAGGCGTGCTTACCTGTGAACACCCAGCTTCTCGCGCCAACCTGGGTACAGCTTGTCCGCATCACCTGGAAACGACGCAAAGGCGCGGGCAAACTCCTGGTGTTCCTTCGCAAACTCAATCGGGTCGGCCCCCGACTTCCAGCACTCATACGACTGGCGCAGCGAGATCGCACCGGCAGCCGGGCTGTCGATGTGGCCATACGAGCCGCCACCGGCGGTGTTGATGACGTTGCCGTGGCCCAGGTTGTTGAAGAAGCCGGGCAGGCGCAGCGCGTTCATGCCGCCGGAAATGATGGGCGTGGTGGGCTTCATGCCGTACCACTTCTGGAAATAGACCGGGCCCTGGCACTCGTCGCGCTCGATCATGTAGGCAATGATGCGGTCGTCGTTCTCGCCTTCCATCTTGCCGAATCCCATCGTGCCCACATGGATGCCCGATGCCCCTTGCAGGCGGCTCATCTTGGCCAGCACAAAGGCGGTGTAGCCGCGCTTGGCGCTGGGGCTGGTGACGGCACCGTGGCCTGCACGGTGGTAATGCAGGTATTGGTTGGGGTATTGGCGGCGGGCGGTGGTGACCATGCCGGGGCCACCCACGTAGCCATCCACCAGAAACGCCACTTTGTCGGCATCGGGGCCAAAGGCTTCCAGAATGAAATCGGCACGGGCACACATTTCATAGTGGTCGTCGGCGGTGATGTTGGCGCTGAACAGCTTGGCTTGGCCGGTTTCATCCTGGGCACGCTTCATGGCATCGACCACCAGCGGAATGGTTTTCTTCATGGGCGCAAACACCTGGTTGCCCTGGGGCTCGTCGTTCTTGATGAAGTCGCCACCCAGCCAGAACTGGTAGGCCGCCTGGGCAAACGGCTCGGGCCGCAGGCCCAGCTTGGGCTTGATGATGGTGCCGGCGATGTAGCCACCGTCTTTGATGGGGCGGCCCAGAATGCGCCACATGTCCGAAATGTCTTTGCTTGGGCCGTCGAACAACTGGATCGCACGCTCGGGCATGTAAAAGTCGATCATCTTGGCGTGCTCGATGTCGCCCATGCCCTGATTGTTGCCGATGGCCAGCGTCAGGAACGACACCAGCATCATGCGGCCATCGGTCACGTTGCGGTCGAACAGGTCAAGGGGGTAGGCAATGCGCATGTCCTCGGTGGCTTCGTCGATGAAGTACACCAGCGCGTCCAGGCCCTTGGTGAAATCGTCGGTGGTACACACTTCGACGTTGGTGCCGGTGGACGACTCGGCAGCAAAGTGGGCCGCTGCCTCCAGATAGCCGTGGCCCGCCTTGGGCTTCATTTTGTAGGCCACCAGAATGTGCTTGCCTCCGGCAATCAGGTCGGCTTCGTTCAGCTCAAGTGCGGCGTAGCGGTTGCTTTGGTCCATGAATGTCTCCTTGTGGGTCTGGAACAGGTGTGGCAGAAAAGATGGCTGCCCAGCCTTGCTGAGGAGTGCATGGCCTTGGCGTTCATCACGGGGTGGATTGTTGGCGGCCTGAGTAATAAGTAAAAGTAAAATGTTTTGACTATGATGTTTTACTTTTATCTAACAAAAATGCATCCATGAACCTGCGCCACGCCACCTTGCACCAGTTGCGCATTTTTCTGGCAGTGGCCAGGCACAACAGTTTTGCCCGTGCGGCTGAAGCCCTGCACCTGTCACCGCCCACGCTGTCGCTGCAAGTCAAACAGTTGGCCGACACGGTTGGCCAGCCCCTGTTCGAGCAACTGGGCAAAAAAATCTTCCTCACCGCCGCCGGGCGCACGCTGGCCGATGCGTGTGCCGACATTGAGGAGCGCATGGAGCGCCTGTCGCAAGACCTGGCGGCCCTGCAAGGGGTGGAAAAAGGCAGCCTGAAACTGGCCATCCTCACCACCGTGAAATACACCGTGCCCAAGCTGCTGGGCGGCTTCTGTGCGGCCCACCCCGGCATCGAGGTGGCGATGGTGGTGGGCAACCGGGAAAACCTGTTGCAGCGCCTGATGCAGAACCAGGACGACCTGTACATCATGGGCCAGCCCCCCGACCACATGGACGTGGTGTGCGAGCCCTGGGCCGATAACCCGCTGGTGCTGGTAGCCCCGCCCAGCCACCCGCTGGTGGGCCAGGCGGGCGTGCGGCCACAACGCCTGAAAGACGAACCCTTCATCCTGCGCGAGCCCGGCTCGGGCACGCGGCTCACGGCGGAGCGGTTTTTTGCCCACCACGGCATCATCCTGAAAAATCGGCTGGAAGTGGGCAGCAACGAGGCCATCAAGCAAACCGTGGCTGGTGGGCTGGGGCTGGCTGTGCTGTCGGCCACCACCGTGGTGTCCGAGCTGGCCTTGGGCGAGCTGGTGATGCTGGATGTGCAGGGCTTCCCGCTCATGCGCCACTGGCATGTGGTGTACCCCCAGGGCAAGCGGCTGTCAGCGGCCACCCTGGCCTTCAAGGACTGGCTGTTTGCCCACCGCCCCATCGCCTCGGCCACGGATTCGGCCTGAAACACCCTGCCAGATAATCCGCGCATGGCAAATTACATGATTGGCGATGTGCAGGGCTGCCTGGCCCCCTTGCAAAGGCTGCTGGACAAAGTGGGGTTTTCGGCAAGCCGCGACACCGTTTACCTGCTGGGTGACCTGGTCAACCGGGGCCCCGACTCCCTGGGCGTGCTGCGCTGGGCACAGGCAGCAGGCAGCTCGGCCCGGTGCATCCTGGGCAACCACGACCTGCACCTGCTGGCCGTGGCCCACGGCATCCGCAAAGCCCACCGCAGCGACACGCTGGCCCCTCTGCTGCAAGCACCCGATGCCCCTGCCCTTCTGAACTGGCTGCGCCAGCAACCGCTGGCCCGGCTGGAACACGGCTGGCTGATGGTGCACGCGGGCGTGCTGCCCCAGTGGAGTGCTGAAGAAACCGTGGCACTTTCAGCAGAGTTCACCCGCGCAATGGGGGGGCCTGAACACAGGAATTTTCTGGCCGTGATGTACGGCAATTTGCCCGACACCTGGCACCCCGATCTCCGGGGTGACGACCGGCTGCGCGTGGTGGTCAATGCCCTCACGCGGCTGCGGTTTTGCAGTGCGCAAGGCCGCATGGAGTTTGAAACCAAAGATGGATCCGGCGATGCCCCACCGGGCTACATGCCCTGGTTTGATGTACCGAGCCGCCGCACAGCCGGGCAGCCCATCGCCTTCGGACACTGGAGCACGCTGCGCCAGCCCCGGCGTGCCCAGGTGCTGGCGCTGGACACCGGCTGCGTGTGGGGCGGCTGCCTGAGCACGGCGGTGTTGCGCCCGCTGCAAGCCGGTGAAGCGGCCCATGCGCTGGAAGTGGTGCAGGTGCTGTGCCCGCAAGCCCAAAAGCCGGGCTGAACAGGCGGGTCAGCCGCGAAACGTCAGAACGCCCGAGCCTGAACGCCAGCGGTCAGGCGTTATCCAAGGCGACCGCAGTGGGGGTCTGCTGCGGAGCCAGCGGCTGGTCGGCATTGCTGACTTGGGCCAAAGACTGCGGTGTATCGGCCACAGGCATGCCAGCTTCGGCAGCCACTGGCAAGGCAGGCATGGGCGTTCTGAACAGCGCCGCCACCCGCTTCTTGGGCTTGATGTTGGCCGACAGGCTGCGCAGGTTGGCGCGGGTTTCGGGCTCCCAGCTGGGCTTGGTGGCCGACACCGGGCTGGGCTCGTAGGGTTTTTCGAAAAACGGATCGACCGGCTGGCGCGGTGCATAGCGGCTGCGGGCCGGGGCGGATCGGCTGCCCTCGGCATCGCGGCCCCCACGGTAGGCACCAGGCGCATCGTCGGGCGCGCCAGAACGAGCCGGACGGGGAGCACGCCGACGGGCTTCGTTGTCGTCGTCCTTGCCCCAGTGGTGCAGGCCATCGTTGTAACGCTTGACCGGCGGTGTGCCCGCATCTTCCAGCGGCAGCGGCTCCACATTGGCCTTGATGTTGATCAGCTTTTCAATGTCACCCAGCAGGCGGGAATCACTGGGCGACACAAGCGACACCGCCAGCCCCGAAGCCCCGGCGCGGCCCGTGCGGCCAATGCGGTGGACATAGTCTTCGGCGTTGAACGGCAGATCGAAGTTGAACACCGCTGGCACGTCCTTGATGTCCAGCCCACGGGCGGCCACGTCGGTACACACCAGCAGATCGACCGCACCGCTCTTGAAGGCTTCCAGGGCCTTCAGGCGCTCGTC
>CALMMY010000136.1 GCA_937868695.1 uncultured Comamonadaceae bacterium | reverse complement strand
AAAGACGGCACCACTGACCTCAAAATCCTGCCCGAATGCACCCTGCCGCTGACCGGCAAGGGCGTGGTGGATCGCATCATCACCGACCTGGGCGTGATGGATGTCACCCCCGAAGGCCTGAAGCTGGTTGAACTGGCACCGGGCGTGACGCTGGAAGAAATCCAGTCCAAAACGGGTGTGCCGCTGATCTGAGATCGAGCTTGTCTCAGGCTACCATTGCCTGTGTCATTCAAGACCGCCCTGACCGGGCGGTTTTTTTATTGGAGCATTTGCAGCATGGAAGCATTTTTCTGGTCCACCGGCATCGTGGCATTGGCAGAGATGGGGGACAAAACCCAGCTCCTGTCATTGGTGCTGGCCGCACGGTTTAAAAAACCCTGGCCCATCATCCTGGGCATTCTGGTGGCCACACTGGCCAATCACGGCCTGGCGGGAGCCTTCGGAGCCTGGATCACCACGCACATCGGCCCCGATGTGATGCGCTGGATTCTGGGTGTGTCGTTCATCGGCATGGGGCTGTGGATTCTGGTGCCCGACAAGCTGGACGATGACGATGCCCCGCAAGCCACCCAGGCCGGGGTATTTTTCACCACGCTGGTGGCGTTTTTTCTGGCCGAAATGGGCGACAAAACCCAGTTCGCCACCATTGCGCTGGGCGCTCAGTACCAGGGGGCCGTGGTGGCGGTGGTGATGGGTACCACCTTCGGCATGATGTTGGCCAACGTACCTGCTGTGCTGTTTGGCGAGGCCATCACACGCAAGGTACCCATCCGTGCCGTGCATGTGGTTGCCGCCTTGCTGTTTGCCGCGCTGGGCGTGCTGGCGTTGGTGGGCGGCTGAAGCCGCGCTTCACAGATCGTCGATGCGCCGGGGGTTGTAGCTGTCCCAGGTCTGGCAGCCTGGGCATTGCCAGAAATGCGTGCCCGCCTCAAATCCGCAGGCCGCGCAGCGGTAGCGTTTGAGTGGGGTGGTTGCCTTTTGCAGGGCTTGGTTGACTTCGGGCGGCAGCAGGGGAGCGGCCGCCGTTGTTGCTTGGAGGGCTTGCGCATTCAAATCCAGCCAGCGCGTGGCCACCACCAATGAAGGCTCTTTGCGCAGATGATCCAGGTACATTGCTGACAATGCCGCCACATCGCCGGGCGGCAGCAAGCTGGCCAGTGCATCGACGTAATCAATCGTTGGCCGCTGGGCTTGGGCAGCGTGCAGACATTTCCATGCCTCGGTTTGCCGACCCGCTTTCACCGACAGCCTGGCCAGCCGCGAGGCGGCCAGGGGCAGCGCACTGGGCATGCGCTTGGCCAGTGTTTGCAGCTGCTGGCAGGCCTCGGTGAAGTCCCCTTTGTTTTCCAGCAGCTGGGCCATGTCCAGCCTGGCCCGGGCTGATTCTGGACACAGGGCCAGGGCTTGAGTCAGGTGTGCCTGGGCTTCTTCGATGTGTTGGGCCTGGAGTGAAGCGGCGGCCATTTCGCACAGATAGTGCGCAATGCGGTTTTTGAAGCTGCCCCGGTTGGCCAGCTCCAGTTGCTCGGCCATGGCGATGGCCTGGGGCCAATCGCTGGTGCGCTCATACAGTGCCAGCAAGGTGACACGGGCTTCGGTTTCGTAGGGTGTCCCCATCAGCAGGTGCAAGCTGGCTTCGGCGCGATCAAGCAAACCAGCCTTGGTGAAGTCCATCGACAAGGCGTGTTGTGCCCGCTCGTGGTCGGCCCGGCTGAGATCGGCCCGGCGCAGCAGGTGCTCGTGTACGCGCACCGCCCTGTCGTAGTCCCCACGGGTGCGGAACAGGTTGCCCAGTGCAAAGTGCAGTTCGGTGGTGTCGGGGTCGTGCTGAACGGCTTCGATGAAGGCATCAATCGCTTCGTCCTGCTGCTCGTTGAGCAGGTAATTCAGCCCTTTGAAGTAAGCCTTTGGCGCACTGCGCGTCTCCATGCGCCACTGCCGTATGTCAAAACGCGAGGACAGCCAGCCTCCTGCAAAAGCCAAAGGCAGAGCCAGCAAGGCCCAGGTCAGATCAAATTCCATCGGTTTGTACGGAGGTGTCGGCAGCGCTGCCTGTGCGGTTGGTTGGGGGGGCAGATGAGGGAGCTCCTGCGACCACGCTTCTGTTGATCTGACGGCGTGCTGCCCACCAAAGGGGGAGCATCACCGCAATGCCGGCACACAGCCCCAATACAAAAGTGGTGAGCACCACCAGCACCATGGGCGCTTGCCATGTGGTGCCAAAAAACAGGTGCAACACCACGGCATCCTGGTTGTTCAGCGCAAATGCGAACAACACGAAAAAAATGACCGCCTTGAGTAGCCAGGCAAGGTATTTCAAATCGATTCCTGTCGGGTGGGCATGCAGCGTGGTGGCTTGCTGCCTGAATGTTCAAATGGGGGTGTGGTGGGGCCGCCGGTTCTCATGGGTGAGCACCGTTTCAGTCTCAGCTGTCTGAGCCGTCTCGAACTGGATGTGCATCGACCGATTCTCTCAAGCCTTTGCCTGGCTTGAAGTGAATCACACGTTTGGGCGGGATGGCCACACTTTCACCCGAGCGCGGGTTGCGTCCCAGACGGGGTGCGCGCTGGTTGACAGTGAAGCTGCCAAAACCACGTATTTCAATCCGCTTACCCTGACTGAGTGAATGGCTCATGGTTTCAAGCAAGACCTTCACAGCAGCATCGGCATCACGCAGATTCAAGTGACCAAGGCGTTCAGCCAAGGCTTCTACCAATTCACTACGGGTCATGTCAACGGGCCTTTCTCCATTGAAAAAGCCCGCCTGCCTTCTTTTCAGAAAACAGGCGGGCTGAGTGGTCGGTCAGACTTTAGTTGTTGTCGAGCTTGGCGCGCAGCAGGGCACCCAGGCTGGTTGTACCGGCGTTTTCACGGGCAGATTGCTGAGACAGGTTGGACATGGCTTCCTGTTGGTCAGCCACATCCTTGGCCTTGATGGACAGCTGGATGTTGCGGGTCTTGCGATCCACGTTCACCACCACAGCGGTCACTTCGTCGCCTTCTTTCAGCACGTTGCGGGCATCTTCCACGCGGTCGCGGCTGATTTCGGAGGCACGCAGGTAGCCCAGCACGTCTTCGCCCAGATCGACTTCAGCGCCCTTGGCATCCACGGTCTTGACCTTGCCGGTGACCACGGAACCCTTGTCGTTGACGGACACGAAGGTGGTGAATGGGTCGCCATCCAGTTGTTTGATGCCCAGGCTGATGCGTTCGCGATCCACGTCCACGGCCAGCACGATGGCATCCACTTCCTGGCCCTTTTTGTAGTTGCGAACGGCGGCTTCGCCGGCTTCGTTCCAGGACAGGTCGGACAGGTGAACCAGGCCGTCGATACCGGCAGCCAGACCCACGAACACGCCAAAATCGGTGATGGACTTGATGGGGCCCTTCACGCGGTCGCCGCGCTTGGTGTTCTGTGCGAATTCTTGCCAGGGGTTGGCACGGCACTGCTTCATGCCCAGGGAAATGCGGCGCTTGTCTTCGTCGATTTCCAGAACCATGACTTCGACTTCGTCGCCCAGCGAAACCAGCTTGGCGGGAGCGATGTTCTTGTTGGTCCAGTCCATTTCGGAGACGTGCACCAGGCCTTCGATGCCGGGTTCGAGTTCCACAAACGCGCCGTAGTCGGCGATGTTGGTGATCTTGCCGAACATGCGGGTGCCTTGGGGGTAGCGGCGGCCCACACCGTGCCAGGGGTCGTCGCCCATTTGCTTCAGGCCCAGAGAAACGCGGTGTTTTTCGGTGTCGAACTTGAGCACTTTGGCGGTGATTTCCTGACCGGCAGCCACCACTTCGGAGGGGTGACGCACACGGCGCCAGGCCATGTCGGTGATGTGCAGCAGGCCGTCGATGCCGCCGAGGTCAACGAATGCACCGTATTCGGTGATGTTCTTGACCACGCCAGTCACGATGGAGCCTTCGCGCAGGGTTTCCATCAGCTTGGCGCGTTCTTCGCCCATGGAGGCTTCGACCACAGCGCGGCGGCTCAGCACCACGTTGTTGCGCTTGCGATCCAGCTTGATGACCTTGAACTCCATGGTCTTGTTTTCCCAGGGAGACAGGTCTTTGGTGGGACGGGTGTCAACCAGTGAGCCGGGCAGGAATGCGCGGATGCCGTTGACCAGCACGGTCAGGCCGCCCTTGACCTTGCCGCTGGTGGTGCCGGTAACGAACACGCCAGACTCCAGGGCCTTTTCCAGGCTCATCCAGGAAGCCAGACGTTTGGCCTTGTCGCGGGAGAGCAGGGTGTCGCCATAGCCGTTTTCGACGGAGTCGATGGCCACGGACACGAAGTCGCCCACTTGCACTTCCACTTCGCCCTGGTCGTTCTTGAACTCTTCCAATGGCACGTAGGACTCGGACTTGAGACCTGCGTTGACGACCACGTGGTTGTGGTCAATGCGGATCACTTCAGCGGTGATCACTTCGCCGATGCGCATTTCGGAGCGCTTCAGGGATTCTTCGAACAGGGCGGCAAAAGATTCAGACATCTAAGGTTCCTAAACTGCAGTCCAGGTGCATGTGCCCATGCCGTTTTGGCAAGGAATACAGGCGGGTGACAGGGTGCAGTGGTTTGCTGGTGCGATATGGAGATCGCGGGGTTAAGGTAAATAGAACCAGACCGACTGCGTGCATGGATGGGGCACGGCGGGATGGACTGGGCCCGATGGCCAGAGTGAGACTGCAGGTGAAGGCAGTTTCAAAATGGCCGCCTGTCTTGCCACCAGTTCAACACCGTATCCACCGAGTCTTCAATCGTCTGGGCGGAGTTGTCCAGTTGCAAGGCATCTTCAGCGGGTTTGAGCGGGGCTGACTGGCGGGTTTTATCCTGTTCGTCACGCAGCTCAAGTGAGCGCAAAAGGTCTGCGAGTATAGCTTTTTCGCCCCGGGCAATCAATTGCCGGTGCCTGCGTTCAGCCCTGCAATGGGCACTCGCGGTGAGAAAAATCTTCAGGGGTGCATCGGGGAAAATCACCGTGCCCATGTCCCGTCCGTCGGCCACCAGGCCGGGCAGCTGCCGGAAGTTGTGTTGCAACTGCAAAAGAGCCTGGCGCACGTCAGGCAGAGCCGAGACGCGGGAGGCTGCCATTCCTGCCGATTCTTCGCGCACAGCCAGGGTGACATCGTGGCCATCGAGCCAGATGCGCCCATTGTTGAACACCACTTGCATGTTGGCAGCCAAATCGCCAATGCGCCGGGCATGATCCGGATGGGCCAGCTCCGCCTTCTCTGTGGACAGACCGGCCCAATCGGCAGCCAGCCCCACCAGACGGTACAGCGCACCGGAGTCGAGGACGTGATAACCCAGTTTGGCCGCGACCTGTGCCGCCAGCGTGCCTTTGCCCGAGGCCGTGGGGCCGTCGATGCATATCACGGGGATGCGATCGGCCGGTGTTTGCACCACCGAAAAAAGAGCTTCGAAATAATCGGGGAAAGTCTTGGCCACGCACTGTGGATCGAGGATGCGCACGGGCAAGTGGGCCGGATTGAATGCCGCCAGTGAAAAGCACATGGCCACACGGTGGTCGTCATAGGTGTGGATGGGGGCGGTGCGCCAGTCTGCCGGTGTGGCCGGGGGGGTGATGGCAATGAAGTCGCTGCCCTCGGTCACGGTAGCCCCGAGTTTGCGCAACTCACAGGCCATGGCGGCGATGCGGTCGGTTTCCTTGACCCGCCAGCTGGCAATGTTGGTGAGTGTGGTGGTGCCTTCGGCGTAGAGAGCCATCACCGCCAGCGTCATGGCCGCATCGGGGATGTGGTTGCAGTCAAGGGTGATGGCCTTGAGTGGCCAGGCACCCCGGCCAACGTGCAGCCAGTTGGGGCCGCTTGTGATGACCGCGCCCATTTGCTCGGCTGCCTCAGCAAACCGGATGTCACCCTGGATGGAGTCGGCACCCACACCGTTAATTTTGATGCCTTTTTGAACGTTTGAATTCGTGGATAATGCACCGAGTGCTATGAAATAACTGGCTGATGAGGCATCGCCTTCCACATGTATTTCACCGGGCGAGGTGTATTGGCTGCCCGCCGGGATGGTGAAACTCTGCCATCCGTTGCGCTGCACGGTCACGCCAAAGCGTTGCAGCAGGTTGAGGGTGATTTCAATGTAGGGCTTGGAAATCAGTTCCCCCACGACTTCAATCGTGATGGCTTGCCCTGGCTGAGTCTGACCGTTGATGCTGATGGGGCCAGCCACCAGTGGCAGCGCCAGCAGCAGCGCGGTCAGGAACTGGCTGGAAACATCGCCACGCACACGGATGGGTACATCCAGGTTCAAAACAGATGGCTGGCCACTGCCGATTTGCAATGGTGGGTAACCAGGCTGCCCGCTGTAACTGACCGGGCAGCCCAGCTGAATCAGTGCTTCCACCAGGTCGCCAATGGGGCGCTCGTGCATGCGTGCAATGCCACTGAGGGCAAATGATCCGCCATGCACGGCTGACAGCAGACTGAGTGCAGCTGTCAGCGGGCGCATGGCGGTGCCTGCATTGCCCAGAAACAGTTCGGCGGCTTTCACTGGCAACTGCGAGGCCAGCCCGGTGATGCGCAAGGGCTGGCCTGCACCGTTGTTTTCTACCACGCAGCCCAGCTGACGCAGCGCCTGGAGCATGACGCGGGTGTCGTCGGAGTCGAGCAGATCGTGGACGGTGGTGGTGCCGGCGCACAGAGCGGCCAGCAGAAGAACCCGGTTGGAAATGCTTTTGGAGCCAGGCAGGGTGATTTCGCCCCCGGCATGCGTCAGTGGGGGAATATCCAGAAAGGGAGTGGCAAACATGGGGTGTGTGAATCAGGGGGCGGGCGGTTTCCAGCCTTTGCGGGTTTGACTGGCCAGATCTATCAAACGTGCCACATCGTCTGGCTTGCCCATGGCCACTGCGTGTTCAATGGCCAACAAGGCGTGACGGAAGTGGCGGGACTGGGCCAGCAGCTCATCTTTGTTGGATGCAAAAATATCGCGCCAGACTTTGGGATCGCTGGCTGCAATGCGGGTGAAATCGCGGAATCCGGGGCCGGCCAGAGACAGGAACTCGTTCAGCTGCCGCTGTTCGCTGAGTCCATTCATGTAGGCAAACGCCAGCAGGTGGGGCAGGTGGCTCACGGCGGCGTAGGCGGAATCATGGGCCTCTGGCGACATCTGTTTGACTTGGCAGCCCAATGCTCTCCACAGCTGTTCAGCCCGTTGCAGGTGAACCGTCAAAGTGCGCTCAATGGGGGTGAGGATGACCTGCTTGCCTTGATAGAGATTGGCATCGGCATGCTCAACCCCGGCCTGTTCTTTGCCTGCAATCGGATGGGCCGGAACAAACGTGCCGAGTTGCGGGCCCAGGGTACGCCGGGCTGCCTCCACCACATCGCGCTTGGTCGAGCCCACATCCATCACCAGTGTCTGGTTGGTGATGAGGTGTTTCATGGCCTTGAAGGTGGCTTCGGTGGCCGCTACCGGCACAGCCACCAGCACGATGTCGGCCCCAGACACGGCCAGCAGCGCAGAGGGTGCTTCCACATCGATCACGCCCATCGAGCGCGCTTTCTCCGTGGTGGACGGGGATTTGCTGTAGCCCACCACCCGCTTGACCAGCCGGGCTTTTTTCAGCGCCAGGGCGAACGATCCGCCCATGAGTCCGCAGCCAATCAGGCCCAACTGTTCAAACATGAGCGGTTTCCTGTGTAGTGTGAGAGATCAATCGGAGGTGGGGTACGAGCCCAGTACCTTGTAAAAGGCACACAGGCTTTGCAGGTCTTGCAGGGCCGCTTTCACATGCGGCTGGCTGACATGGCCCTGGATGTCGATGTAGAAGTAATACTCCCACTGCCCTGATTTGGCGGGTCGCGATTCAAACCGCGTCATGGACACACCATTGTTTTTCAGCGGAACCAGCAGGTCATGCACCGCGCCGGGACGGTTGGGCACAGACACCACCAGGCTGGTGCAGTCTTTGCCGGTGGCCGGTGGAGTGGCCAGGGTCTGCGGCAGACAGATCACGGCAAACCGGGTGCGGTTGTAGGCTTCATCCTGAATGGCGTGTGCCACGATGTGCAGGCCGAATTGCGAGGCTGCCCGTTCACTGGCCAATCCAGCCCAGGCCGGGTTGGTGGCAGCCAGGCGGGCACCTTCGGCGTTGCTGGACACGGCGCGTCTTTCCGCATTGGGCAGGTGTTGGCTCAGCCAGCCCTGGCATTGGGCCAGGGCTTGCGGATGGGCCATGACCACTTCGATGCCTTCGAGCGAATTGGTCTGTCGCAGCAGGTTGTGGCGTACCAGCAGGCTGACTTCACCGATCACATGCACGGGCGAGCGCAGAAACAAATCCAGCGAGCGTGCCACCACGCCTTCGGTGGAATTCTCCATGCCAACCACGCCGTACTGCGCGGTGCCCGCTGCGGTGGCGTGGAACACTTCGTCGAAATTGGCGCAGTAGATCAGGTTGGCCGCGCTGCCGAAATAGTCGATGGCGGCCTGTTCGCAAAAGGTACCCTGCGGACCCAGCACGGCCACCCGTTGCGGGGCTTCCAGCGCCAGGCAGGCCGACATGATTTCACGCCAGATAGCTGCCACATGTTGGTTGAGTAGCGGGCCTTCGTTGGCGTTCTCGATTTTCTGGATGACTTGCGCCACACGGTCGGGCCGGTAGAACGGCGTGCCTTCGGCGCGCTTGACCGCACCCACCTGCTCGGCCACCCGGGCCCGCTGGTTGAGCAGTGAAAGCAGTTGCCTGTCCAAGCTGTCAATCTGCACGCGCAGTGGCGCAAGGGCATCGCTCTGGACGACAGACCCGGTTGGGTGGGGGGTGTGTTCTGTCATGCCTGGGTCCGTTCAAAATCCTGGAGGTAGGTCACCAGCGCATCGACACCTTCCAGGGGCATGGCGTTGTAGATGCTGGCACGCATGCCACCCGCTGATTTGTGGCCTTTGAGGTTCAGCAGTCCGCGTGCCTTGGCCCCGGCCAGGAAGGCTGCATTGCGCGGGTGTTCGGCATCCAGCAATGGCAAGCCATCGTCACCCCGGAGGAAGAACGGGACGTTCATGCGCGAACGGCAGTTTGCATCGACCTTGTTTTCATAGAGTGATGACGCGTCAATGGCGGCATACAGGCGCGTGGATTTGGCAATCGCCAGTTGCTCCATCGCCGCCACGCCACCCTGATCCTTGATCCACTGGAATACCAGCCCGGCCATGTAAATGCCAAAGGTGGGCGGGGTGTTGTACATCGACTGGTTGTTGGCCACGTTTTTGTAATTGAACGCACTGGGGCAGATGGGCATGGCCTGGTTCAGCAGGTCATCGCGCACAAAGGCCAGGGTCACACCGGCTGGCCCCAGATTCTTCTGGGCACCCGCAAACGCCACACCAACCTTGTCCCACTCGACAGGGCGCGATGCAATGTGGCTGGAGCAGTCCACCACCAGCGGCGCATCGCAGCCCAAGGCTTTGAGATCGGGCAGGGAAGGGAACTCCACGCCAAACACAGTTTCGTTGCTGCAGATGTGGACGTAGCGCGGCTGGCTGGAAAGTTGCCAGGTGGCCGGGTCGGGCAGGTGGCGATGCTGATTGCCTTCGTTGCTGGCGGCCACGTTGACCTGGGCGTATTTGCGGGCTTCCTTGGCTGACTTCTGGCTCCAGCCGCCGGTGATGACGAAGTCGGTTTGCACTTCGGCTGCCTGGGCAGCGCCAGCCAGTGGGCCGCACAGGTTCATGGGGACGATGGCGTTTTCACCCAGACCGCCGCCTTGCATGAACAGGATGTGGAATTCGGCTGGCACAGCCAGCAGGTCGCGCAGGTCACGCTCGGCTTTTTCGATGATGGAGGTGAATTCCTTGCCCCGGTGGCTCATCTCCATCACCCCCATGCCGCAGCCATTCCAGTCGAGCATGTCTCGGGCGGCCTGGGTCAGTACAGACTCGGGCATGGTGGCGGGGCCAGGTGCAAAATTGTATGGTCTATGCTGCATTGAAAAATGCCTTTGCCGCTTGTTTTATAAAGGTTATTTGCTACTTATACTGATTATTCTTGCTCGTCGGCAGTCGAAGAGGTGTCCGTGTCTGATCCGACATCAAGTCCGCCCACTTCGCCCGCTGAAGGCTCATTGCCCCCTGCCGCGTCATTTTCAACAATGCGTTGCAACCCGCTGAGTTGGGCGCCGTCATCCAGCGCCATCAGCGTCACGCCTTGCGTGGCTCGGCCCAGTTCGCGGATTTCACTCACCCGGGTGCGAACCAGCACACCCTTGTCGGTGATGAGCATGATTTCGTCATCGGCATGCACCAGTGTGGCGGCCACGACCTTGCCGTTGCGCTCGCTTTGCTGGATGGCAATCATCCCTTTGGTGCCACGCCCGTGGCGGGTGTATTCACCGATTGGCGTGCGCTTGCCATAGCCGTTCTGGGTGGCGCACAACACGCTGGTGCGTGCCGTGATGCCTTCGGCAAGCGGCTGACCATCGTCCTGCTCGGCCACCAGCATGGCGATCACGCTTTGGCCTTCTTCCAGGTTCATGCCACGCACGCCGCGTGCATTGCGGCCCATGGGGCGCACATCGTTCTCGTCGAAGCGCACGGCTTTGCCGCCATCGCTGAACAGCATCACATCGTGCTGGCCATCTGTCAGGGCCGCGCCGATCAGGAAGTCGCCTTCGTCCAGGTCCACGGCAATGATGCCGGCCTTGCGCGGATTGGAGAAATCATCCAGCGGTGTCTTTTTGACCGTGCCCATGGACGTGCCCATGAACACGAAACGATCGGCAGGAAAGCTGCGGGCTTCGCCCGTCAGTGGCAGCACCACGGTGATTTTTTCGCCCTCGGCCAGCGGGAACATGTTGACGATGGGCCGCCCACGTGAGCCGCGCGAGCCAGATGGCACTTCCCATACCTTGAGCCAGTACAAGCGGCCCCGGTTGCTGAAGCACAGGATGTAGTCGTGGGTGTTGGCGATGAAAAGCTGGTCAATCCAGTCATCGTCCTTGGTGGCTGTGGCCTGTTTGCCGCGCCCACCGCGTTTCTGTGCCCGGTATTCGCTCAGCGGCTGGCTCTTGATGTAGCCGCTGTGGCTGAGGGTGACGACCATGTCGGTGGGTGTGATCAGGTCTTCGGTAGACAGATCCTGGGCGCTGTGCTCAATGAAGCTGCGGCGTGTGCCCAGTTTGGTCTGGCCGAATTCGGTGCGCAGGGCCGTGAGTTCGTCGCCGATGATGGCCGACACCCGTTCTGGTTTGGCCAGGATGTCAAGCAGATCGTCAATCTCGGCCATCACGTCCCTGTACTCGGCCACGATCTTGTCCTGCTCCAGGCCGGTCAGGCGTTGCAGACGCATCTGCAGGATTTCCTGGGCCTGGGTTTCACTCAGGCGGTAAAGACCGTCGGCCTGCATGCCGAATTCGCGCTCCAGCCCGTCAGGACGGTAGTCGTCTGCGTTCACCACACCACCGTCTGCGCGGGTACGGGTGAGCATTTCGCGCACCATCTTGCTGTCCCAGGCCCGGCCCATCAGCCCCGCCTTGGCCACGGGTGGTGTGGGTGCATTGCGGATGATGGCAATGAACTCGTCGATGTTGGCCAGCGCCACGGCCAGACCTTCGAGCACATGGCCGCGCTCGCGTGCTTTGCGCAGAGTAAACACAGTGCGGCGTGTAACCACCTCGCGCCTGTGTCCCAGAAACACCTGGATCAGGTCTTTCAGGTTGCACAGCCGGGGCTGGCCGTCAATCAGGGCCACCATGTTGATGCCGAAACTGTCTTGCAGCTGCGTTTGCTTGTACAGGTTGTTCAGCACCACCTCGGGCACTTCACCGCGCTTGAGTTCAATCACCAGGCGCATGCCGGATTTGTCGGACTCATCCTGGATGTGGCTGATGCCTTCGATTTTCTTTTCATGCACCAGCTCGGCCATCCGCTCCTGGAGCGTCTTTTTATTCACCTGGTAGGGCAGTTCATCCACGATGATGGCCTGGCGCTGGCCCTTGTCGATGTCTTCGAAATGGCACCTTGCCCGCATCACCACCCGGCCACGCCCGGTGCGGTAGCCTTCTTTGACTCCCGTGATGCCATAAATGATGCCCGCCGTCGGGAAATCCGGGGCTGGAATGATTTCCATCAGGTCATCAATGCTGGCTTCAGGCTGCTTGAGCAGGTACAGGCAGGCATCGACCACTTCGTTCAGGTTGTGCGGCGGAATGTTGGTGGCCATGCCCACCGCAATGCCGGATGATCCGTTGACCAGCAGGTTGGGCAGCTTGCTGGGCAGCACCAGGGGCTCTTTTTCCGAACCGTCGTAGTTGGGGCCGAAATCAACGGTTTCTTTGTCGATGTCGCCCAGCATCTCGTGGGCGATTTTGGACAGGCGGATTTCGGTGTAACGCATGGCGGCAGCGTTGTCACCATCGACCGACCCGAAGTTGCCTTGTCCATCGACCAGCATGTGGCGCAACGAAAAGTCCTGCGCCATGCGAACGATGGTGTCGTACACCGCTATGTCCCCGTGGGGGTGGTATTTACCGATCACGTCACCCACGATGCGGGCTGACTTTTTGTACGGACGGTTCCAGTCGTTGTTCAGCTCGTGCATGGCATAGAGAACACGCCGGTGAACAGGTTTGAGACCGTCGCGGGCATCGGGCAATGCGCGGCCCACGATCACGCTCATGGCGTAATCAAGGTAGCTGCGGCGCATTTCCTCCTCAAGGCTGATGGGCAGGGTTTCTTTGGCGAACTGGGTCATGCTGAGGGGGCCGGTGTAAACAAAAAGTGCAACATCGCATTTTAGTTCCAGCCACTCTCCCGACTTTTCTTTGGGCGCACCACCTTGTTATGTCTCGTTATGGCAACAAAGCTGTGCTTACTGAGGCTTCAATTCGTGTAGCAATTTCCCAGTGCCAATACAGGTAATTGCTTGTGGCAAAATCCATTTCAACGTTTGTGGATGAAACTTCAAGCGTGAACGGTTCAAACTCACTCGCAGTTGTCTGCGGCTTTCACACAGAGGATACCCATGAAAAAACTCAACAAAATCGCCATGCTGTTCGCAACGGCTGCCCTGGCAACCGCAGCTGGTGCCCAAACTGTTGACAACTGGCGCAATGGCACCAGCGAGCTGGTCTGGAAAAACGGTACCAACGAACTGTGCTGGCGCGATGCCAGCTGGACACCCGCAACGGCTGCCGCCGGTTGCGACGGTGCCATCGTTGCCAAACCTGCTGCTGCTCCCGCTGCTGCTCCTGCTGCCGCTGCTGCGCCTGCAGCTGCCGCACCTGCTGCAGCTGCACCTGCCGCCGCCGCCGCCGCTCCTGCTGCCGGCCCATCCAAAGTGACCTACGCTGCCGATGCACTGTTCGACTTCGACAAAGCCGTTCTGAAGCCCGCTGGCAAAGCCAAGCTGGATGACCTGGTTGGCAAAGTCAAGGGCATCAACCTGGAAGTCGTGATCGCAGTCGGCCACACCGACTCCGTGGGCGCTGCCGGTTACAACCAGAAGCTGTCTGTCAAGCGCGCTGAAGCTGTCAAGGCTTACCTCGTGTCCAAAGGCATCGAGAAAAACCGCGTTTACACCGAAGGCAAGGGTCTGACCCAGCCAGTGGCCGACAACAAGACCAAAGAAGGCCGCGCCAAGAACCGCCGCGTTGAAGTTGAAGTGGTGGGCACCCGCGCCAAGTAATCCGTCAAGGCTTGCTTCAAAAAACCGCGCTTCGGCGCGGTTTTTTTATGGGCCGGTCATGACCGCAACCGATAATTTCCATCCATGAAAACACAAAGCAATGTTGATGCCGCTGAAGTGGCTAAATTTTCAGAGCTGGCCCATCGCTGGTGGGATCAGGAGAGTGAGTTCAAACCGCTGCACCAAATCAACCCGTTGCGTTTGAGCTGGATACAGGAAACTGTCTCTCTTTCCGGTAGGCGTGTGCTGGACGTGGGTTGTGGTGGTGGCATTTTGTCGGATGCCATGGCCCGTGCCGGGGCCAATGTACTGGGCATAGACATGTCGGCCAAGGCGCTGGGTGTGGCCCAGTTGCATGCCCTGGAAGTACAAACGCAGGGCATCGGTTTCAGGGAAATCACCGCTGAAGATCTGGCTGCTGAACAGCCGGGTCAGTTTGATGTGGTGACTTGCATGGAAATGCTGGAGCATGTGCCCGATCCAGCCTCGGTGGTCAAAGCCTGTGCAAAGCTGGTCAAGCCGGGTGGTCATGTGTTTTTCTCCACCATCAACCGCAATCCCAAGGCTTTCATGCTGGCGATTGTGGGTGCTGAATATGTGCTGGGCATGTTGCCCAAAGGCACGCACGAATTTGCCAAATTCATCAAACCGAGCGAACTCGCCGGATTCTGCCGCCAGGCCGACTTGGTGGTTGAACGCATGCGGGGGCTGGAGCACAACCCCCTGAGCGGGCGGTACTGGCTCAGCGCCGATACCTCGGTCAACTACATGATTTCTACCCGCAAGGATGCCGCATGAGCTTGAATCACCGCATTCAGGCCGTGCTGTTTGACCTGGACGGCACCCTGATCGACAGTGCCCCTGACTTGGGTGCGGCCGCTGAGAAGATGCGCCTGGAGCGCAATCTGCCCCCCCTGGGCCTGCATGCCTACCGCCACATGGCTGGAGCCGGCGCGCGTGGCATGCTGGGTGTGGCCTTCGGCATGGACGGAGACCACGCAGCCTATGAAGACTTCAAGACCGAGTTTTTGAACAACTACCAGGCGGCCATGACCGTGCATACCCAGGCGTTTGCAGGCATTGCCGATTTGCTGCTTGCGCTGAACAGGCACGCCAAACCCTGGGGCATTGTCACCAACAAAGCCGAACGCTTCACCTTGCCGCTGGTGCAGACCATGCCGGTGTTGCACGGGGCCAAGGTGGTGGTGGGGGGCGACACCACCCCGCACGCCAAACCCCACCCCGAACCATTGTTTGAGGCCGCACGCCGCCTCGGGTTGCCACCAGAGGCTTGCCTCTATGTGGGTGATGACGAGCGCGACATCGTGGCGGGCCGTGCTGCGGGCATGCCGACAGTGGCTGCGCTGTATGGATACCTTGGTGTCAAAACCGATGTGCAGGCATGGGGGGCAGATTTTTTCATTGAAGAACCCTTGCAGCTCTTGAACTTGCTGGAACTGCCATAAACTACTCGGTTCAGGGGCTGCATTGGTTTCGACGTGGGTTCGGACGCGCAGCAGGGCATGTCGAGGTTCTGTTACCTCGTAAAACAGCAGAAAAACCATAACTGCAAACGACGAACGTTTCGCACTCGCCGCTTAATTGCGCGTGAGCCTCGCAACAGCAAGCCAATAGGCTGGGCAAGGGTTGAGAAGCCGCAAGGCTGATCAGTCCAGGCTGCGGGGTAACTTCATTTGGCTGGGTGTGTGCCGGGCAACTTGGCCCACATCGAGATTCAAGGTTGCTGGCGTTTTGCAAAGCGTGCCACTGCGCGTTGTGAAAAGCGAGACCCAAACCAGACGGCTACACATGTAGAACTGCTCGAAAAAGGCTTGCGGACGGGGGTTC
>CALMMY010000135.1 GCA_937868695.1 uncultured Comamonadaceae bacterium | reverse complement strand
ATTTACAACACACTTGAGCACGGTGCAAGCCAATTTAAATGGCACAACAAAACATTTTCAACACCTTCCATACTCCAATATTCATGGTACGAGCAAGCAAATGAGATCGGCATATTGATCGGAGACATCGGAATCGGCGTGCTATCCCATTTGGCACAAGCATATCCTGCAGCCAGTTCGGATGAAGAAGCCTTGAGAATCGCAATTCAGCCAGAGGTATCTGGAACATTTGGCAAGCAAGATCCCTACACAAATCGAAATAACGCTGGAATGGGGCTATTTCTATCTTCAAACATTATTCGAAGACTCCGCGCCGAAATGTACCTAGTCTCGGGACGGGGCGTTCTTCATATCTCTCCCAATGACCTTACAAGCCACACCTTGAAAGAGTCTAACTGGAATGGTTGCTTCGCCCTTATCACCATCAAGTTAGATCAAACACATAAGTTTGCCTACGACTTAATGATGGAGGAATTTCGGCAGCAGGCGAGAAATGAAATTCAAGCACGCACAGGAGCCGAAAAGGAAGACCGGCACTATCTAAGCATATATAATTACTTCGGGAAACATGCAAATGATAAATCATCTGCAATAGCATATAGAAACAGATACCTAATAGAGGCCGTAGACAAAAATAAAACGATACTCTTGGATTTTGAGAATGTCGAATCATCTACACACAGCTTCTTAAATGCGCTCCTCGCAAGTCCCATTAGAAGAATGGGAATGAAGGCTTACAAGAAAATAAAAGTAACCCGTTCCGACTCCGATATTCGAGAAACCATTGACTATATTCTTGATGACAACACCTCACCAGAAGGCATAGACAATTCAAAGTATGTCGATATCGACAATCAAGAATAATTCAGCAAAAAATAATCAAAATATTCAGAAGGAATACCAAATGGCCAAATTCCTATCCACGACCGGCACCAATTACCATCTGGAAGAACTGATCAAAGGCGCGTCCGACCGCCTGATTCTGATCAGCCCCTTCCTCAAGCTCAATGACCGCATGAAGGAGCTTCTGGCGGACAAAAACCGCCTGAAAATCGACGTGCGCATCGTGTACGGCAAGAGCGAATTGCAGCCGCAGGAAATTGAATGGCTGCGCGGCCTCACCTACATCCGCACCAGCTTCTGCAAAAACCTGCACGCCAAGTGCTACATGAACGAAGAGATGTGCATCATCACCAGCCTGAACCTATACGAGTTCAGCCAGGTAAACAACAACGAGATGGGCATCCTGATCCAGCGCAGCGAAGACGGCCAGCTCTACAAAGATGCCTATGAAGAGGCGCAACGCATCATCCGCATCAGCGACGAAGTGCGCATTTCGCTAGAGCGCGTGTCCAGCAGCACCACGCCCGATACCCCAGCCGCTGAACCCGACAAAGCAGGCAGAACCGATATGGCCCACATGGCCGACAGACCCGACAACAGGGCGGCAGAAGCGGAGCCAGCAACAGCGGCCACAGGCGAAAAGCTCTCATCTTCAAAAATAGCCGCCAAGCTGGGCCTGAAAACCGCCCAGTTTTTAGACCGTGCCACCGAGAACGGCTTTCTGGCACTGGATGGCGACCGGCATGTGCTCACCGCCAAGGGCGAAAAGGCAGGCGCGGAGTTTGTAGCCAAGTCCCGCTTTGGCCCTTACTTTCTGTGGCCGCAGGACTTTCACCCGGTTTGAACAGCAGCAGCGGCCCTGCCAAACTCACCGTGACGGAGCCCGCCACATGGCACAGACTGCAAAAACTCAGCAGCCAACAAACCGCCTGACCCCCTCCCCCAAGGCTCTGCAAAAAGCCCTGGAGCAGTCAGCCAGACAAGCACAACGCCTGGCCGATGCCTACGGCGTGGCGGTGCCCGGCATCAAGCGGAAAGAAACCACCAGCAACGGTTCGCCACGCGCTGCGGGTTGATGTTTGAGCCAAACCGATGTCCGCCTGCGTGGCCCCCTTCCTCACCAAAGCCCTGCACCATGCCCACCATCGCTATTTTTTTCGGCATCGTCATTCGGATGTGGCACGACGACCATCCACCGCCGCACATTCATGTGGAGTACCAAGGGTTTGAAGCCTTGGTGGTCATTGCCACAGGTCAAGTCAGTGAGGGTCAGTTGCCACGCAAGGTGGCTTCCATCGTCAAGGAATGGTGCTTGTTGCATCAGGCTGAGCTGATGAACAATTGGCAAAAGGCTCAACACTTTGAGCCGCTGGATCGCATTCAAGGAGCCGACCGTGATTAAGTTGCTAGATGTCAAGCCCATGAAAGCCCATGTGCTGGAACTGAGTTTCAGCGACCACACGCAGGGCGTGTTTGATGGCGCGGCCTACCTCTCCACCCGACAAGGCCCCCTGCTGGAAGCACTGCGCGAACCCGCTTACTTCAGCCGCTGCTTTGTGGATGCCGGTGCCTTGTGCTGGCCCAATGGACTGGAGCTGTCTGCCGCCCGGCTGCATGAGTTGGCAAACGCCGCGCAAGTGGCCTGAGACACAAACATGGCTGAAACTGGCTACCAACCCGTGCCGCACGATGCGGCTTTCCGCGATGCACTGCTGGCCAAGCCCGGCGTGCAAAAAGCCTTTGACGCGCTGGAAGAGGAATACACCGCCCTGCATGCCATGCTGGATGCGCAAGCACACACCGCTGTGGTTCTTCCACCTCAGCACCGCAGCTTGCGAAACTGACTCCGGCTCAGGAACAGTTGGGTTTCTGCCTCGGCCTTGTCTTGGGGGCCGCTTTCGCGCACCGCTTTTTCTTGCCGGGGAATGCGGACATCGAGTAACCGGCATTCAAATTGCACCTCGGCAGGCAGCTTGATGCGGCGGTGGTAAAGAGTGCGCTGCTCGTGGTTCATGCCAGTGAGGGGGTAAAGCGCCTCACTCATCTGCTTTTGCTGCTCGTCTCTTTGCGCCTCTGGGCTTTTGCGGCTGACACCGCTCAATTTGTCCAAACCTTGGGTTGGGGTGGTGTCCACCACTCTGGCACCTATGCACGGTTCGTTTGAATAGATCACGCGCCCTTGGATTTCGCAGCGGTAAACCGGCTGTGCCAGGGTGGGCAAGCAGGCCGCGCCCAAAGCGGCCAATGCAACCGCCGCCAACCACTTTGCTGCATGGTGCTTGCCATGCCATTGAAAGCGCACTGTCATTTCCCCTCTCCCATTTCAGGCATCATTCTGGCCAAAGATTTTCAGGGAGCATACCAATGGCAAACCGCCGTTTTCAGCCTAACCGTTCGCGCAAAAAACGTTCATCCCAGCCGTTTCTGGAAAAAGGGGTTTCGGCCCTGGTGCTGGGCATCCTGATGTGGATTGCCTCGCTGCTGCCAATCAGCAGCCCCCTTCTGAAGATGGTGGCGCAGGCACTCAGAACACCCGCTCTGTTCGCCATCGGGGTGGGTGCGTTGCTGCTGGCCACGCATGTGCTGTTGCAGTGGTGGTTAAAACAGCGCAACGCTGACTCGCAGCCTCGGCTTGAGCCAACGCTGGCGGCTGAACCCGTCCACACCTCCAGCACTGCGGGGGCAACTGTTGCGCCCGATGCGCCAGTGCCCCCGCAGGCAGCAGCTGCCAAACCGGCCAGCCCGCCACCCGTGCAGCCACCCACGCCCCAGGCAGCACCGCCCGCGCAGCCGCCCAGCGAATGGAGCAAGGATGTGTTGACGGCCATTGAGTGGCGGCGCTTTGAGGCCTTGGTCGAAAAGCTGTTTGCCCAGGCGGGGTTTGAAACGCGCAGCCAGTCGCACGGGGCCGACGGCGGGGTGGACATCTGGCTGCACTCCAAAAACGCCGATGGCCCGGTGGCCGTGGTGCAGTGCAAGCACTGGCAGGGCAAAGCCGTGGGCGTGCGCGAGGTGCGCGAATTTCTGGGAGTGATGGCTTCGCACAACCTGAAGCGCGGCATTTACGCCACTTCGTCCACCTTCACCGCCGATGCACTGGCTTTTGCCAAGGCCAACGGCATCAGCACCCAAGACGGCAACGGCCTGCTGCGCACCATCCAGAGCCGCACCCCGGAGCAACAGGCCGAGTTGCTGAAAGTGGCCACCGAAGGCGAATACTGGCGGCCCACCTGCGCCAGCTGCGGCGTGAAGATGGTGCAGCGTCAGCGCAGAAGCGGCGGCAACCCGTTCTGGGGTTGCCAGAACTACCCCAGGTGCCACTCGACTCTGCCCATGAAAAATCAGGCTCAGCCTGAGTGACTGAGCGCATCGCCTGAAGCCGGTGGGTCAACCGCCTCTCAGGAGGCTGGCAGGCCGAATGGTTTGATCATGGGCCAGCCGTTTTTTGCCCAGGTGCTCATGCCGCCGTGTACGTAGCGCACGTTGGTCCATCCGGCTTCTCTCATGGCCTGCACCACTTTGCTGGAACGGTTCTGTGTGTTGCAGATGATCAGCACCGGCTGGGCCGGGTCTTTCGGTATTTCATTGACGCGTTTGTTGAGCTGCGACATGGGCAGCAGCCTGGCACCGTTGGCCACGCCGGTGGCGTGCTCCTGGGGCTCGCGGATGTCGTACATCAGCACTTTTTTCGATTCAAGCAGCTGTCGGCCTTCTGGCAGATCGACACGCAGCGGGTCGGAGGCTGAAGCTTCAGAGCAACCGGCCAGCAACAAGGTGCTGGCCGCACTGCATGCCAGGCCGATGGCGGCCAACCGGCGCAGGGCCAGGCGGCGTGGGTGGAAAGGGGTGGATGATGAGGGGGCGGTGGTGGTCTTGCTCATGCCTGCAATGTTGCATGCATTGGGCCGGGCGCGTGTTGAGTTTGCGCAATTGGCCTGCCCACCAGTCAGCCACTTGCTGCTGCAAGGCGCGGCATTGATGCCACTTCGTCCACCTTCACCGCCAATGATTTGCCCATGAAAAATGAGACGATCTGAGCGGCGGGGGCCTGCGTGATGAAACGCACGCATGTGCCCGCACACATAACAACCCGCTCATTACTGGCACCCACCTTCATGTCCACAACACCTGCCTCTCACAATGCTTGCCTGCTGAGGGTTGAGCTGAATGATTTCAAGCCTGCCATCTACCGGGATGTTCTGGTGGCTCCAGACATCACCTTGCGGGCCTTGCACAAAGTGATTCAGGCCGCAATGGGCTGGGACGACGCGCACCTGTATGCCTTTGCCCAGCCGCTTCGCGCCTCGGAGTCGTTCTGGCAAATCCCGAATGAGCGCAAATGGCAAAAACCAACGCCCGACGATTGGGGGGGCGAGCCGATGGGCCACAACGATGCCAAGGTCAAGCTCAGCCAGCTGCTGACAGCGCCCAAGCAACGGCTGCTGTACCTGTATGACTTTGGCGATGAATGGTTGCACACGGTCACGCTGACGGCTTTCAGCACAACCGCCGAGCCTCTGCCCCATCTGCTGAAAGCCCAGAACGGTTGCCCACCTGAAGATTGCGGCGGCCCACCGGGAGCCGAATACTGGGCAGCCGCCTGGTACGACAGCGCGCACGAAGAGCACGAAACCGCCCGCGACATGTTTGGAGACCAGGAGCCCGGCTCCCTGGACTTTGCAGCGTTGCAAAAGGCCGTTGCCAAGCT
>CALMMY010000134.1 GCA_937868695.1 uncultured Comamonadaceae bacterium | reverse complement strand
GGAGGTCAATATGCCCGTGGCAACATTGCGAAACGTCGGAGGTTCTGTGGTCATGGCCATACCACGGTCTTTGTTGGATTTGGTGGGGCTCCAGGCAGGGGCACTGGTGGACGTGGCGGTTCAGCAGGGGAGTCTGCTGATCACACCCCAGCGTAAAAAGCACTACAAGCTGGCTGAATTGCTGGCCCAGTGCGACCCGAGCCTTCCCTTGACCCCTGACGAACAGGCCTGGCACGACATGCCACCTGTCGGCCTTGAAAACTGAAGGCGGGCCATTGGATGCAAGCAATTTGCCGTGGTGACATCTGGCTGGTCAATCTGAACCCCACTGCCGGGCGAGAGCAGCAGGGGCTGCGTCCGGTATTGGTTGTGTCGGACGCAGCCTTCAACCGGCTGGGCCTGACGGTGGTGTGCCCCATCACCCAGGGTGGGCAGCAGTCCCGGTTTGCGGGTTTTGCGGTCACGCTGATGGGCTCAGGCACTGAAACCCAAGGGGTGGTGATGTGCAACCAGCCGCGTACCATCGACATGCAGGCTCGTCAGGGGCGGTTTGTAGAGCGTGTGCCCTCCAGCCTGCTCAACGAAGTGATGGCGCGTTTGCAGGCGGTGTTTGAGGATTGAGAGTGGCGGCGATGTCTGCCCGGCTCTGGGCCAGGGCAGCTTTCAGCTCGCATGTGCGCAGGCAGTGGCAGTGTGCCATGTCCATAGCCACAAAACGATCCTTGCCCCGCACCGAGATGGTCAGTCAGGCGCAATCGCACGGGCAAGCGTGCTCAGTACATGCCGGACAGCCCCAGAAACATGGGTGAAGGGTGGGGTGATTTGTCTCCCTCCAGCAGCGCGAACCCCAGCTTTTGATAGAAGGCCACCGCCAGCGGGTCGGCATCGAGGTACAGACCGAAGCCACCGATTTGGGTTGATACGTGTCGAGTCAGTTGCAGTGCATGCTTCATGAGCCTGGAGCCCAGTTGCTGGCCTTTGCAGTGCGTGGCTACGCCCAGCATCACCAGCCGGGAGCATGGAATTTTGTGCGGCAGCGAGCCCAGTTGCAGCGCAGACAGCGCAGAGACATCCACCATGTGTTGGGCGATGGTGTAGAAGCCCACGAAGCGGTCGCTTTGTGCCGCATCGGTCAGCACATAGGCGACGCTGAGGTTTTTCCTGACCTGGGGTTTCAGGCTGTTGCGTACAAATGCGTTGATGATTGCATGGCCGCAGTCAAACTGTTTTTGGCCGTTGTACGTTTGGGTGGGGTCGTACAGCGACAGTTCGACCGTCATGCCTGGGTGCCCGTTGCGCCTCGCACCGGCAGGTCGGGCAAGGCCATCAATGTCGTCATGGCAGGCGTGGGCTGTTGCTGCGTGTGCAGCAGATGGGCCAGTACCGCCTGTCCTTCGCGGCTCAAGGCAATGCTGGCGTGCTGGCTGAGTACCTGGCGGGCTTTTTCAATGGCTGGGCCGAGCACGAACGATGTCAGGTCAAGACCGTCCAGGGCCGCTGCCTGGTTGAGCAAGTCTTTCATGTCCGCAGTGGTTTTAAATTCCATGCGGGCTTGACGCAGGGGAAGGGTTTGTGTTTGCATGATGAGCCTCTGTTAAGAGGTTTCATTGTACGGACATGGGACGGATATTGTTATGCCTATTCCCCCGGCCCCGCCGCCCCAGGCTCACATCGCCCGGTGAAACACCAGCCCCGCATGCTCGCGCATGGCGTGGAACTTGATCTTGGGCCAGTTGGCTTCCACGGCGCGCAGAGTGGCGCTGTGGTCTACCAGCAGGGTGGGTGCGTCCACGGCATCCAGCGCCACGCGGTGGGCGTTGGCATCCATGAAGCGCTTCAGCTCCTGTTCGCCGCCGTCTTCCGGGGCGCAGGTCACCCAGCGGGCCACCTGGTAGTTGCTGTGGGTGATGCGGGCCTTCACGCCGTATTCGGCTTCCAGGCGGTGTGCCACCACTTCAAACTGCAACTGGCCCACGGCTCCCAGCATCAGCACGCTGCCCGCAATGGGGCGGAAGACCTGGATGGCCCCTTCCTCGCCCAGCTGCGTGAGGCCCGCCTTGAGCTGCTTGCCACGCAGCGGGTCGGCCACTTCCACGCTGCGGATGATTTCGGGTGCGAAGAAGGGCAGGCCGGTGAACTGGAGTTGCTCGCCCTCCGTCAGCGTATCGCCCAGTTGCAGCACGCCGTGGTTGGGGATGCCGATGATGTCGCCGGCAAACGCTTCGTCCAGCAGCTCGCGGCGCTGGCTCATGAAGGTGACCACGGTGTTGGGCTTGATGACCTTGCCGCTGCGCACCACCTTCAGGGGCATGCCGCGCTCGAACTTGCCGCTGGCCACGCGCACAAACGCGATGCGGTCGCGGTGGGCGGGGTCCATGTTGGCCTGGATTTTGAACACCACGCCGGTGAACTTGGGCTCGGTGGGCTCCACCACGCGCTGGATGGACGGCTTGCTGCCGGGGGGCGGGGCCAGATCGACCAGCGCATCCAGCACTTCGCGCACGCCAAAGTTGTTGATGGCCGAGCCGAACAGCATGGGCGTTTGCCGCCCGGCCAGGAATTCGGCTTCGTCAAAGGCGGGTGACGCGCCTTCGACCAGTTCCATTTCGTCCTTGGCCTGGCTCCATTCCATGCCGAAGCGGCTGGCGGTGTCGGCGTTGTCGCGCCCGGCCAACACTTCTTCCTCGCCGCCCGCGCGGTCTTCACCGGCAGCGAACACGCGCATCTGGTCGGTGCGGCGGTCGTACACGCCATGAAAGGT
>CALMMY010000133.1 GCA_937868695.1 uncultured Comamonadaceae bacterium | reverse complement strand
TACAGCGTGTCAAAGGCCAGGCTGCTTTTGCCCGACCCCGACAGGCCGGTGATGACCACCAGCTGGTCGCGCGGAATGTCAAGGTCGATGTTCTTCAGGTTGTGGGTGCGTGCCCCGCGCACGCTGATGCGCTGGTGGCGCAGCGCGGCAGCCAGGGGAATGCCGGGTTCGGCATCGGTGTCGGTGCCTGTGCCGGTGGGGGGGCTGCGCTGAAGCTCGGGGGCTGTGGACATGGAAGGCATCGGGGTTGGGACTGTGCGGAATGGCAACGCCCGGCAGGGCAAGTACCTCAGGGCAACCGGGCATTATCGGTGCCGCGCTTGGCACAAACAATCAGGGACAATCGCGGCTTTGCACCACCGGGAAACAGCGGCCTGCACCAGCCGCCTGCCCCGGCACCGTTCTTGCCTTGACTGTGTCCATGACCTTTCCCCCTGAATCCCCTTCCGCACCGGCTTCGGCTGAGGCGGTGACCCGCATGCTGCCTGCCGAAAAGCGGGCCAGCGTCTCGCTGGCTGCCTTGTTTGCGCTGCGCATGCTGGGCCTGTTTCTGGTGCTGCCGGTGTTCATGCTGCAAGCCCGCCAGTACCCCGGAGGCGATGATCCGGCGCTCATCGGCCTGGCGATGGGTGCCTACGGCCTGACGCAGGCCCTGATGCAAATGCCGCTGGGCCTGGCCAGCGACCGCTTCGGGCGCAAGCGCGTGATCGTGCTGGGGCTGGCGGTGTTTGCGCTGGGCAGCGGCATCGCGGCACTGGCCACCAGCGTGGAATGGTTGCTGGTGGGCCGGGCGGTGCAAGGGGCCGGGGCCATTTCAGCCGCCGTCACGGCCCTGCTGGCCGACCTCACGCGCGACGAAGTGCGCACCAAGGGCATGGCGCTGATCGGGGCCAGCATCGGGCTGATGTTTGCGCTGTCGCTGGTGATCGCGCCGCCGCTGGCGGGGGCGCTCGGGCTGCCGGGTATTTTCGGCATGACGCTGCTGCTGGCCCTGGCTGGCATCGTCGTGGTGCTGCGCTGGACTCCGCCCGAGCCCGCCCAGCCTGTCAACGTGCCGCGCGGCCAGCTGCGCGATGTGCTGTGGCACCCGGCCCTGTGGCGGCTGAACCTGGGCGTGTTTGTGCTGCATGCGGTGCAGCTGGGCATGTGGATGGCCGTGCCCGCCATGCTGACGCAAACCGGCCTGCCACCGGCCAGCCACTGGCAGGTGTACCTGCCCGCCGTGCTGGGCTCGTTCGTGCTGATGGGCGGGTTGTTTGCGCTGGAGCGGCGGGGTTATTTGCGGGCCGTGCTGCGGTTTGCCGTGCTGTTGCTGCTGCTGGTGCAGGCCGGGCTGTTCTGGGTGGCCAGCAGCGATGTGAGCCTGTGGCAGCTGGCGGTGCTGCTGTTCCTGTTTTTTGTCAGCTTCAACATTCTGGAAGCCAGCCAGCCCAGTCTGGTGTCGCGCCTGGCCCCTGTGGCCTCGCGCGGGGCGGCACTCGGGCTGTACAACACGCTGCAATCGATAGGCTTTTTTGTGGGCGGGGCCGTGGGCGGAGAGATCGTCAAAGCCGAGGGTACGCAAGGCCTGTTTCTGGCTTGTGGCGCAGCGGTGGTGGTCTGGCTGGTGCTGGGCTGGGGGCTGCAGGTGCCGCCGCCCAAAGCCGGTACAAACCGCGCCACCTGAGCCCCCGGCGCACCGGCTCACGGCAGGCGCTTGCGGCACAATCTGCCCTTTTGAACACCTAGGGCAGAGTCCATCATGGCATCCGTCAACAAAGTCATCCTCATCGGCAACTGCGGGCGCGACCCCGAAATCCGTTACCTGCCCTCCGGCCAGGCCGTGGCCAATGTCAGCATCGCCACCTCCACCCGCCGCAAAAACCGCGACACCGGCGAAAGCGTGGAAGACACCCAGTGGCACCGCGTCACTTTTTACGACCGCCTGGCCGAAATTGCCGGTGAATACGTCAAGAAAGGCCGCCCGGTTTATGTGGAAGGCCGTCTGAAATACGGCACCTATGTGGACAAGGCCACCGGCGCAGAAAAGCACACCGTGGACATCATCGCCACCGAGCTGCAACTGCTGGGTGGCCGTGAAGGCATGGGCCAGGGCGGTGGCGGCATGGGCGGTGGCGCAGGCCACGACGACGGCGGCTACGATGCCCCCGCCGCTCCACCCGCCCGCCGTCCGCCCCCCCAGGCCAGCGCCCCCCGGCCCGCTCCCCCAGCCTATGCC
>CALMMY010000132.1 GCA_937868695.1 uncultured Comamonadaceae bacterium | reverse complement strand
GCCACGGCAGATGGAGCCGGGGTAGCGGCGGCGGTGGAGATGGCGGTGATGGGCGAGGTGGTCATGGTCTGGTCATCCGTTCATCGGGGAAGGTTGAGCGATGCTGGGTCAGCAAGTTCCGACGGTCACACCCAGGCGGGCGAGGTAGCGGCGGTAGGCGGCTGAGAGCCGGTCGGCGGGGCCGTGCACTTCGGGCGGAAGCGGCAAGTCAGTGGACAAACCGGCGGGCACCGGAGGCTGAACCTCGGCGGCAAGTTGGGAACCAGGCCGGGCAGCCCGC
Source organism: uncultured Comamonadaceae bacterium (assembly GCA_937868695.1). Lineage (GTDB taxonomy): Bacteria > Pseudomonadota > Gammaproteobacteria > Burkholderiales > Burkholderiaceae_C > UBA2334. The sequence continues at coordinate 3,294 of CALMMY010000132.1, read as the reverse complement.
CCCAGCGGCAGGCAACGGGGCCGTTGCGACTCGACCACCGGCTGGTCCTGGGCAAACACGGCATCCTGAAAGCGGCGCAGCTCATCGTCATCGGTGTCGTCGTGCTGGGTGGACATGGCAAACCAGGCCACACAGGATTCGGCCTGCACCGGCTGGATGAACAGCGCAATGGCGTTGCGCGTGCCGCCGGGGTGGGTGGCATCCTTGTGCAGCAGCGCGGTGTAGGGGGCCACCACCTCGTAGCGGTAATCGACCATCTGGCCGCCGGTGGCGCTGGCATAGGCGCGGGGCTGCCAGGCGCGGCACTGGCTGGCCACCACGCCGTGCGGGGTTTCCTGCACCTGGCCCACATCGACTTGGGCATGGTCGGCATCGCCCAGCCAGCCCCGGTGTACGAAGCCGAAATGGCTCATGTCCAGAAAGTTTTCCACCAGCCGGGGGGCGCTGGTGGCCACGGCGTAGGGGCCGCACAGCACGGTGCGCCAGGCGGGGTCGGTGGTGGGGGCAAACGCGGGGGGCTGGTATAGCGGGTCGGGCAAGGCGGTGCCGCTGGCGGGCGGGGCCAGGCGCACCCACAGCAGACCGTGGGCGGCCTGCACCTCGTGCGTCTGCACGGTGTGGCTGGCGGGGGGTGTCCAGTCGGGCTGGGCGGGCACATTCACGCAACGCCCGCTGGGAGCAAATTCCCAGCCGTGGTAGGGGCAGGCCAGCCTCCGGGTGGGGTGGCCTGCGGCATCGCACCCGGCGACCACGCTCCCCAGCGACAGCTGCGCACCCCGGTGGGGGCAGTGGTCGGCCCAGGCATGGGGCTGGCCCTGTGCATCGCGCCACAGCACCACGCGCTGGCCCAGCAAGGTCACGGCCAGCGGGTCGGTGCCAAGCTGGTCATGGGCGGCAACGGGGTGCCACAGGGTGTGTTCCAGCAACAAAATGCGCTCCTTTTGGATGTGAATCCAAGTAGATGAAGGCCACCACGGCTCTGGTCGCCACGCACACATTGTCCCGAATTGCCAACGGTCTGCCGCCTGCACCCGCCATGCAAGCAACATCACCGTCAGCCAACCTTCAGCGACCCAGCTCTTTCAGGTAGGTGTTGCGGGCTGCGATGGCTGTGTCGGAGAAATCAGAGAACAGGCCATCGATACCGGCCCGGTAAAACAGCAGGTATTCGGCCTGGGGGTCACCCTTGAGATCGGCGCTCAGACGGCGCGGCTCGTTGCGGAACGTCCAGGTGTGTACCGACAGGCCCAGCTTGTGGGCATCGGCAATCAGCGTGGTGGGCTGGGCAGAACTGGTGTCCATGTAGTTGACTGCGCCGTCTTTGTTCACATCGACCATCTTGCCGTCGGTACCGTAGGTTCCCTTGACCGGAATGATGTAGGGCTTCCAGGGGCCCACACCGTCGGCGTACTTGGCAATTTCGGCCAAACCGGCTGGCGTGACCATGGAGCCGAACAATTCGGTCTTGCCGGCACGGGTCCAGTCGTAGGGGCGATCGAAGGGCGCGGCAAAGGTCACGGCACCGGTCTTGAAGTCGTAGTCATCGCCATCGACCAACTGCACCAGTCGGGCCTGTGTTTTGGTGCGCAAATACTTGAGGTTGGCCGTCTCGAACGACTGAATGATGACGGGCGAGTCTTTCTTGGTGTAGCCGTACTCAGCCAGGATGGACAGCAGGCGGTCTTCCAGCTTCAGGCCCGCATCTTCGTGGTAAGTGGGGTGCTTGGTTTCAGGGTAGACACCGATGGTGCGGCCACGCTTGGCGCTTTCGGTTTTGGCCAGTTCCAGCACTTCCCTGAAGGTGGGGATGGGATATTGACCGTTGTAGGCGGCACTGCGTTCGCTCAGTGGCTGGATGGCGCGCAGGGTTTTGATTTCGGCCAGCGTGAAATCGGTGGCAAACCAGCCGGTTTCATCCACGCCATCGACTTTGCGGGTGGTTTTGCGGCTGGCAAATTCAGGGCGGCTGGCCACATCGGTGGTGCCCGTGATGTTGGGTTCGTGGCGGGCAATCAGTTCACCGTCTTTGGTGGCCACCAGGTCAGGCTCGATGAAGTCGGCCCCCATTTCAATGGCTTTCTGGTAACCGGCCAGGGTGTGATCGGGCAAATAACCGGCAGCACCCCGGTGACCGATGACCAGGGGAGCCTGGCCATTCAGGGTTTTGAACGGCAGAGGCCCATCTCCACCGCCACAACCAGTCAACACCAGCGCAGCCACAGCCAGACTCACCGCTTTCAGGGACACCAAACCATTGAACGTCATCGCGCACACTCCATCCTGTTGAAGAAGACTCTCAGCGTAGGAGAGGTGCATGTCAGCGCAGTGACAATCAGGTGGCCCGCCCTTGTCGGATGCATCAGACACAGGGACAACGACAGCCACCAATGAAACAGGCTGCCCGAGAGCAGCCTGTGGGAGTCTGCCCACCAGTCGGCACAGGCCGACACAGCAGGCAGAAATCAAACCCGGTCGATCAGCCGCCGGGCACCTTGCCTTCCACGCCCTTGACGTAGAACTTGATGCCGCCCAGGAATTTGTCGTCGGCCACTTCGTCTTTCTTCAGCACTTCTTTGCCGTCCTGACCCACGATGGGGCCTTTCCAGATGCTGAAGCTGCCGTCTTTCAGACCGGCCTTGATGGTGTCGATCTTGGCCTTGGTTTCGGCGGGCACGTCTTCGGCGATGGACACGAGATCAATCGCACCTTCTTTCACGCCCCACCACACGCTGCCGGTGCTCCAGGTGCCGTTGAGTGCGTCACCCACGGCCTTCACGTAGTAAGGGCCCCAGTTGATGACGGCAGAAGCCAGGTGGGCCTTGGGTTCGTAGGCCGACATGTCGGAGTCCCAGCCGAAGGCACGCTTGCCCAGCTTGCCAGCGGTTTGCAGAACGGCAGAAGAGTCGGTGTTCTGGAACAGGATGTCGGCACCGCCGTTGATCAGCGAGGTGGCGGCTTCGGTTTCCTTTGGTGGGTTGAACCACTCGCCCACCCAAACGACCTTGGTCTTGATTTTGGGGTTGACCGACTGCGCACCCAGCGTGAAGGTGTTGATGTTGCGGATCACCTCGGGAATTGGGATGGAGCCGACCACGCCCAGCGTGTTGCTCTTGGTCATGGAGCCCGCAATCACGCCAGCCATGTAGGCACCTTCGTAGGTGCGGCTGTCGTAGGTGCGCATGTTGTCAGCGGTTTTGTAGCCGGTGGCGTGCTCGAATTTCACGCCTGCGTTGTCAGCAGCGACTTTGAGCATGGGCTCCATGTAGCCGAAGGTGGTGCCAAAAATCACCTTGT
>CALMMY010000131.1 GCA_937868695.1 uncultured Comamonadaceae bacterium | reverse complement strand
GTGGATACATTGATTTGCGCCACGGTTCCATTGCCGGAGGCAACAAACACATGATCGCCCTTGACTGTCAAGGTTGACGGCAACGGACTGGCTCCAAGCGGGCTGACCCAAGCCTGGCGCACCGATATCAACGGCAACAAACTGCCCAGCTCGGCTGGTTTGGGCTTGTTGCCCGAAGATGAACAGCCACTCAGTATTGATGCAAAAATAACAGCTGCAACTGCTTTTGAAAAAAGCGAAAAAGGCGTATTTTTGTGCATATGTGGATCGGGCATTTATTTGGCGGCAGGGGCAGCTGTGGGATCCACACCCAAGGCATTCAGCTTGACCTCAACCAAGCGGCGGTATTCGGTTTCTTCGCCCAGAAGCTGGTACGCTTTTGTATAAGCTTGCTTGGCTTCATTGGTTTGACCAGATCGCTGAAAAATATCGCCTTGCCGGTCTGCCACCAGACCAGAAAACTCGGCTGGCATGCTGGCCTCAAGCCATTTTTTGGCTTCGTCTGGCGAGCCGGATTCCAGCGCCAAAGCAGACAAGCGCAGGCGGGCAATGGCTTGCAGTCCTTCGTCTGTGGACTGGCCAGCGGCCCATTCCAGGGATTGCTTGGCTTTGGCAGCATCGCCAGCATCCATGAATCCCCGTGCGGCGAGCAAAGCACCTTGCTGGGCAAATGCTGTGCGGCCATATTGCCCCTGAAGATCAGTCAGGGCTGTGCTCAGGCGGTTGGTGTCTTTGTCAGCAGCGGCGCGTTCAACTTGATCAAACAGCACCGATGCGCCCTGCGCCTGTTTGTGTTGCCAATAATTCCAACCATTCCAGGCTGCGATGCTGGCAAAAACCAAAATCAACAACCAAATAATGAAATTACCGTAACGCGCCCAGAAATGCTTGAGTTGCGCAAGCTGTTCCTGCTCTTCGAGATCGAGACTTTGAACCATGTGGTGGAAATATAGGTAAAAGGTGAATATCGGTGAATCACATGGATTCTAGGTGTTTGGTCTGCAACGCTGCCAAGACTGGAGCATCAAGCCCGAAGATCATTGACCCAAGCGTTCACATCATCAAGCGGGCACAGGCGTTGGGGAGCTGCGGTGGTCTCGCCTGGTGAGGCGCGCAGAGGCTTGAGGGCGACCATGCCACCGGCCACTTCATCCTGTCCAAAAATGAGTGCAAACCGCGCCTGGCTGGCATCGGCTTTTTTGAACTGCGATTTCATGCTGCCCTGCCCGTCTGGGCCCGCAGCATGCATTTGCACCTGAATACCTTGCTGGCGCAGCTGGCGCAGAACACGGGCCACCAGGGGGCCAGAAGACGCATCAGGCACCACCGCAAACACATCGACCGCAGGTTGGGTGGGCAGCAGCTGGGCTGATTTCAGCAATTCAAGAATGCGCTCCATGCCCAATGCCCAACCCACAGCAGGGGCAGATTTGCCTCCCACCTGCCCAATCAGTCCGTCATACCGGCCTCCGGCACACACCGTTCCCTGCGATCCAAGCTGATCGGTCACAAACTCGAACACCGACAAGTTGTAATAGTCCATGCCCCTGACCAAGCGCGGATTGATGGTGTAGCTGACACCGTTGGCATCCAGAATGGCCCGCAACCGGGTGAAGTGCTGCAAAGAAGCCTCGCCCAAGTAGTCCATGAGCTGAGGAGCCGAGTTGACCACCGCTTGCATGGCAGGGTTTTTGGTGTCCAGGATGCGCAGCGGGTTGCTGTGCAGCCGCCGCTGGGCATCGGCATCCAGCAACGTGGCATGGGCTTCAAAGTGGCTGATCAGGGCCTGGCGGTGTTGCAGACGTTCGGCAGGTTGGCCCAGGCTGTTGATCTCCAGGCGCACACCACTCAGGCCCAAGCGTTGCCACAAGTCGCAAGCCATGAGGATGAGTTCGGCATCCACATCTGGCCCGGCAAAGCCCAAAGCCTCTGCGCCAAACTGGTGAAACTGCCGATAACGGCCCCGTTGGGGTTTTTCATGGCGGAACATGGGCCCCATGTAATAAAGCCGCTTGCCGCCCTCGTACAACATGGAGTGCTCGACAACGGCACGCACCACGCCCGCCGTGTTTTCCGGGCGCAGGGTCAGGGCTTCGCCGTTGAGCCTATCCTCGAAAGAGTACATCTCTTTTTCGACAATGTCGGTCACTTCACCCAGGCCACGCACAAACAGAGCAGTTGGCTCAACGATGGGTGTGCGAACATTCCGGTAGCCATAGACAGCCATCAAGCTGCGCAGTTGATCCTCAAGCCATTCCCAGGCTGATGATTCAGCGGGGAGAATGTCGTTCATGCCTTTGACGGCAGTGATTTTTTCAGCCATAAAAATGTGCGCCTGAATGCGTTCAGGACGCTGTCGCAAAGCGTTGTTGAATGTATTGTTCGACCACAGCCTGAAACTCCTGGGCAATGGCATCGCCACGCAAAGTGAGTTTCTTTTCTCCGTCGATGTAAACCGGGGCTGCCGGGGCTTCGCCAGTACCGGGCAGGCTGATGCCAATATCGGCATGCTTGCTCTCGCCAGGGCCGTTGACGATGCAGCCCATCACGGCCACCTTCATGGACTCCACGCCAGGGTATTGGGTGCGCCACACGGGCATAGACTGACGGAGAAAATCGTCAATCTGCTTGGCCAGCTCCTGGAATGTGGTGCTGGTCGTGCGCCCGCAACCAGGGCAAGCCGTGACGCTGGGTACAAAAGACCGCAGGCCCAGTGATTGCAAAATTTCGGCGGCCACCACCACTTCTTGTGTTCTGGCTTCACCCGGCTCGGGAGTCAGAGACACCCGGATGGTGTCGCCAATCCCTTGCTGCAACAGGATAGACAACGCGACAGCCGAGGCCACGGTGCCTTTGGTGCCCATGCCAGCCTCGGTCAACCCCAGATGCAGGGCATAGCGGCTGCGCTGAGACAGACTTTGGTACACCGCAATCAGATCTTGCACACCACTGACTTTGCAGGAAAGAATGATGCGATCTGCACCCAGACCGGCCTCTTGCGCCTGAGCCGCCGAATCGAGTGCAGAGGTAATGAGGGCTTCATACATCACCTGACGGGCATCCCACGGCTGGGGGCGAGCGCTGTTTTCATCCATCAAGCGTGCCAGCAGCTCCTGATCCAGACTGCCCCAGTTGACTCCGATGCGCACAGCCTTGTTCAGACGGGCTGCGATCTCGATCATTTGCAAAAACTGTTTGTCTCGCTTGTCGCCTTTGCCAACATTGCCGGGGTTGATGCGGTATTTGGAGAGTGCCTGGGCGCAATCGGGAAAATCAGTCAGCAAACGGTGGCCGTTGTAATGAAAATCACCCACCAGTGGAACGTCAATGCCCATGCGATCCAGTTGTTCCCGGATGTAGGGCACGGCGCGGGCTGCTTCGTCGTTGTTGACGGTAATGCGCACCATTTCCGATCCCGCCAACGCCAAGGCTTTTACCTGAATGGCGGTCTCAACCGCGTTGGCGGTATCCGTGTTGGTCATGGACTGGATGCGCACAGGCGCACCGCCCCCCACCTGAACATGCCGGTTGGCCCACGACACCATGACGGCATGGGTATTGGATTGTTTGGGGTGGGGTAATGGAATGGGGTGGGTCATGGCATCAAAATTTGCAGGTGCATTCAGATTCATTTGACATCGAACCGAGCCACATTGTTTTTGCTTCTGGCCATCAAGTCCACTGGTTGCCCGCGCACAAAAACCTGCGCGGCCATCGCATTGCCCAGCACCACAGAAAACGAGGATGCACCGTTGAAGCTTTGCTCCTCACCTGCTTTCAATAGCCGCTGTACACGAACCCGCTTGGTGTCATCTGTGACCTCTGCCCAGGTATCGCTGTTTGCCTTGATAAGCAAGACCAATTCACCGCCAGAAGACACGGGAGCCGTGGCTACGGACTTCTGTGGATCGACATATGCAGAGCCAACTGATGGGCTGGTCGGCAGATTGGGGACGGCAGCTGGTGGAGTCTCACCAGGCATCGGCTTGTTCTGCTGAGTCTCCACAGCGACCGCAGGCACAGAACCGCTGCCTTTTGATGCACTTGTCACAGTGGTTACGCTCTCACTGGCAACTTGCACTTGGGCGGCCAAGGTGGTCGGGGTGTCGGGTGGTGCCACCACATCGGTTTTCGCTGTGGAGCTTGAGCTTGCTGGGGAAGTCAATTCAGAGGTCGTTGAGCTGGCAACCGGCCACCAAGCTGGCAAAAAATACATGCCTAAGGCTGTCAAAAGCAAGGCCGCAATGACCCATCCCAAAACAGGCACAGAAGGCAGCCCAACCTTACCCCGTGGGGGTGCTGCATTGCCCAAACCACTGGATATCACCAAGGGCACGGGCTTGCCTGTTGGCATGGCCAACAAAACAGCTGACGGATCGAGTTTGAGGTGGCGGGCCACGCTGGAGGCCAATGCGCGAGTGAATGTGGGATCGGTCAGCTCATCCCAACGATTTGCCTCCAATGCCTCCAGTTTGCGCACAGGGACTTTGAGTGCGGCAGCCAAGGCGGCGATGTGCAGACCGGCTTCTTCTCGGGCTTTTTTCAGTATGGCTCCCGCAGATTCATCCGATGATGCCGTGGAGGGGGAACGTGATTCAGCTGGATCTGATGTGGATTGATTGTTGCTCACAATGGATTCATTCATTCAAAGCACCCCGCTCGTAAAACCCAAACTCTTTCGATTTGGGAAAACGGCGTTTAAGTTGATCGGCGAGCTGTTGCACTGCAACCCGATTGCCGAGTTTGTTTTCCACTTTGATGCCCAGCCAAAGTGTTTCGGCATTGGCCATTTCGCCGTTGTTGAGTCGCCGCAAGTAAAACTGGGCTTTTACCAAGTCATCACGGCGGAACAAAACTTGAGCCAGGCTGAAAGCAGTCACGGGATTGCCCGCATCCAGCTCAAAGGAACGGGTCAAATCCAATTCAGCCTCGGGCAATTGACCTGCCTTGGCGCGGCACACGCCCTGAGCCAACAGCGTTCTGGATCGCCCTGCGTATGAAGGGTTGGAAAGCGCCTGCGTAAACAGCCCGATTGCTTCGGAATTTCGCCCCTGCTGGCACAGCATCCAGCCAAAGTTGTGTGCCACATCGGCATCGCGTGGGTTGATTTGCAACGCCCGGCGAAAACTTTCCTCAGCCAGTTTGGGTTCGGAAATGCGCATGTAAGCCAAGCCGCGCAGGCTCAGTGCCGGAGCATAGTTGGGGTCAGACAGCAAGGCCTGTTTGATCTCATCCAAAGCAACGGAAGTTTGGCCTTGCTCAAAGTAACCCGCAGCCAATTCTGTGCGAATCCTGGCTCTCTTTCGGGCTTCGGGCTCATCGGACTCGGTCGTCAGATCAATGCCCGATGCGCCTGTTTGGGACTGCGTGTTTGAAGAAGCGCAGCCCCCTGACATCATGGCAAGCAAAACGAACAGCAGACCAGCGAGACCCGCAAGCCGCCGGCTGGCATTGAAATGAGCATTCATCACTCTGCTACCTCGCGTTTGATCCATTGAATCACATTGGGCGGAGTGTCGCGCAGTGTTTGCATGCGCGTGTGTACACGCGTCCGGTCTTTCACATCGCCAGCCAATTGACCGCAAGCGGCATCAATGTCATCGCCACGGGTTTTGCGTACAGTGGTGACATACCCGGCTGCGCTCAGCTGTGCTGCAAACGCCGCCACGGTGGCACGGTCAGAGCAGGTCAATCCGGAATCAGGAAAGGGGTTGAAAGGGATGAGGTTGATTTTGCAAGACACGCCCGTGCCCGCATGCTCGCGCAACAACTGAATCAGTTGCCGGGCATGTTCTGGCTGATCATTGACCCCAGCCAACATGCAGTATTCGAACGTAATGAAGTCCCGAGGGGCGGCTGGCAAATAGCGGTTACAGGCATCCAGCAATTCATGCAATGGATATTTGCGGTTAAGTGGCACCAATGAATTGCGCAGTTCGTCATTCGGCGCATGCAACGACACGGCCAGGGCGACCGGGCAATCTTGGGCCAACCTGTCCATCATGGGCACCACACCCGAGGTGGAGACCGTCACGCGCCTGCGCGAGAGTCCATATCCGTGGTCATCCAGCATGACCCGAAGTGCAGGCACGAGTGCGTTGTAGTTTTGTAGCGGCTCACCCATGCCCATCATCACCACATTGGAGATAACGCGCTCGGTTGTATCGAATTTTTTACGTAAGAAGTGCTCTGCAAACCAGAGCTGGGCAATGATTTCACTGGTGGTCAGATTGCGACTGAAGCCTTGGTGCCCGGTTGAGCAAAACCGGCATCCCACAGCGCACCCTGCCTGGGATGAAATGCACAGTGTTCCCCGGTCATCTTCGGGTATGAACACCGCTTCAACGGCATCACCGCGCCCCACATCAAACAGCCACTTGACGGTGCCATCGGTGGAATCTTGGCGGGACAAAACAGGTAAGGCACGTACATGCGCCGTACCTTGTAATTTGGAACGGAGCGACTTGGCCAGATCGCTCATTTCATCAAAATTGGACTGCCCTTTTTGATGAATCCAGCGAAAAAGCTGAACCGCGCGGAAACGCTTTTCCCCAAGCCGCTCACAGTAGGCGGCCAGACCTTCGAGATCAAAGTCAAGCAGGTTGGCCGTGGTCATCTCAGCGTGAGTAAACGTTCATGCCGGGGAAGAAGAAAGCCACTTCGACTTGTGCGGTTTCAGGCGCATCGGAGCCGTGTACTGCGTTGGCATCAATGCTGTCTGCAAAGTCAGCGCGGATGGTGCCGGCATCGGCTTTCTTGGGGTCGGTTGCACCCATGAGTTCGCGGTTTTTGGCGATGGCATTCTCGCCTTCCAGGGCTTGGATCATCACTGGGCCGGAAACCATGAAGTCAACCAAGTCCTTGAAGAAAGGACGTGCTTTGTGAACTGCGTAAAACGCTTCTGCTTCGTTGCGCGACAGATGCGCCATCTTGGCTGCTACCACCTTCAAGCCAGCGCCTTCAAAGCGGGCGTAAATTTGACCGATGACGTTTTTGGCAACAGCATCGGGTTTGATGATGGAGAGAGTGCGTTCGATAGCCATGAAAAATTCCTGTTAATGAAAAAAGAGACAAGCCCGCGATTTTACCGTGCGGTTCACATCGCCTCATTTTGGTGAAAAATGCAGGGAAACCACAGCTTCCGCTGATCAGCGGCTGCGGCCTCCACCTGTGGATTTGCTTGAACGGCCCCGCCCTTTTTGCTCGCGCAGCTTTTTCATTGCATCGGAACCGATGTATCCACCCGATGTTTTGGCGGAAACTGCTTTGGAGCTGCCTTCACCGGATCGATCCACACCTCTGGCTGCGCCCGAGCGGCCCGCACCTGCGGCACCACGCATCGGCCCAGCGGATTTGGGTGCCGTCCGTCCCAATCCGGCACCTTGGCGCACTGGACGGCGGGTTGGCGCGGTGTGCTCCGACAGCTCACCCGTTGTCGATCCTGAATGGTGCGTTGCTGCTGTAGCGGCACGGGTCAGCAAACCGATGTCGGCAGCATCCAGCTCCACCCAGGCACCTCGTTTCAGACCGCGCGGCAGCAGCATGGCTCCGTAGCGGATACGGATCAGACGGCTGACGGCGTGGCCGATGGATTCAAACATGCGGCGCACTTCACGGTTGCGACCTTCTGCAATGGTGACCTTGTACCAGCAATTGGCTCCATCGCCGCCACCGTCTTCGATGGTCTTGAATTGGGCAAGGCCATCTTCCAGCGTCACACCGGCCAACAATTTGGCTTTTTCCTCTTTGCTCAATGCACCCAGTACTCGGACGGCGTATTCACGTTCCAGACCAAAGCGGGGGTGCATCAGCTGATTGGCCAACTCTCCCGAGTTGGTCAGCAAAAGCAAGCCTTCAGTATTCAAATCAAGCCGCCCCACCGACTGCCATTTGCCTTGATAAACCCTGGGTAAGCGCCGAAAAACAGTGGGGCGGTTCTGAGGGTCATCGTGCGTCACCACTTCTCCGGCTGGCTTGTGGTAGGCCAGTACGCGCGGTGGAGGCGGTGTGAGGCGCACGCGCAGCGGCTTGCCATCTACCTTGAGCACATCGCCGTATTGAATGCGTTGACCTACGTGCGCTGGCTGACCATTGACCGAGATGCGCCCTTGCAAAATCATCTTTTCCATTTCAAGCCGCGAACCCAAACCCGCCTGGGCCAAGACCTTGTGCAGCTTGGGGCTGTCCGCTTCCGGCAGCAGAACGCGCTTGGTGATGGGGTCTGGGGCTTGTGCGTCTTCGTGGTCAAAGGCCCCGCTGACAACTTCATCGAAAGCAACACCCAATCCAAGCTCAGAAGAAACTGTATGGTCAGGTGGAGATTGCGTTGCGCTGCTACTTGGAGAAGGTGAACTGGTCATGAGATGAAATTAAGTGTTCAAGGCGGAGGCATGACCGCTTGACGGGATTGATCGAATGGCGGCTGGCACAGATCTGCCTCGCTCGCGTTTGGTGTCAACTGCTGGGCCGGTAACGGTAACTGGGCAAGCGACTGCAATCCCAGGTCATCCAGAAACTGGCGGGTGGTGGCGAACAGGGCGGGCCGCCCTACTGTGTCGCGCTGCCCAACCACCTCTATCCAGCCCCGGTCTTCCAACTGCTTGATCAGCAATGAATTGATGGTGACTCCCCGGATTTCTTCGATGTCACCACGGGTGACCGGCTGTTTGTACGCGATGATGGCCAAGGTTTCCAGCATGGCCCTGGAATACTTGGGTGGTTTTTCAGGGTGCAGCCGCTCCAAAAGAGGTCGCAGTTCCGCTTTGGTTTGAAATCTCCAGCCACTGCTCACCTCCACCAGTTCAATGCCACGACCATGCCAGCTTTTTTGCAAATCAGCCAGCATGGCTTTGATCGAGTCCATACCCACCCCTTGATCAAACATCATGTAGAGGTCTTTGGCAGACAGTGGTTGTGGGCTGCACATCAATGCCGCCTCAACGATGCTGCGGGCATGCGCCGAATTCATGGAATTTGAACAAGTGGGTGGTGGCAACCGCTGCGCGCGGAAGATTGGTCTGGCGACCAATTAATCAGAAGGATTCTCAAAGGTGTGGGCACCTAGCAGGCTGGGATTGTAGTGGAGGCCGTTCGTGGCCATTACCTGGGCCATGTCTTCGGGCACAGGGGCCAGAAAGCTCAATCGATGGCCGGTAATGGGGTGATCAAATTCCAGCCGAGTTGCATGCAAAGCCTGCCTGATGATGCCGTGCTGAAGACTGCCCCCGTACACCTGATCCCCCAGAATGGGGTGCCCTCTGTGGGCCAGGTGAACCCGGATTTGATGGGTGCGTCCGGTGAACAGTTTGCAGGCCACCAAAGACAAGCCCCCCTGTACCGCCACCGCCCTGAACTGGGTTTTGGCAGGCTTTGAATTGGACATGTCAGATGGCAGAACCGCCATGCGCAAACGGTTAACCGGATCGCGGCCAATTGCATCCGATACGGTCCACACCCCTGCCCTGCGCCAGGGTTTTTCTGCAATGGCCAGATAGAAGCGGCTGACTTCCCGCTGGCCAATCAGGCGCACCAGAGCTTCCATCACCACACGGGTTTTGGCGACCACCATCAAGCCCGATGTGTCTTTATCCAACCTGTGCACAATGCCTGCTCTGGGCAAATCGACTGCGCCCGGATGGTGATGAAGCAAACCGTTCATCACAGTGCCCGACCAATTGCCGGCAGCCGGATGCACCACCATACCGGCCCGTTTGTTCAATACCAACAGCGCATCGTCTTCATGCACAATGGTCAAATTCAATGGTTCCGCAGTGAATGAGCGGGCCTGATCCGTCGGGCGCAGCACCACGTCAATCCAATCGCCTGCTCGCACCTTGGCCGAAGGTTTGGTTGCCACCTGCCCACGGTAGGTCACATCACCTTGTTGCATCAGTTGTTGCAGGTAGGAACGCGAAAACGCCGGCATCAATTCAGCCAGGCATTTGTCAAGCCGCCCCCCATGCTGTGATGTACTCACTTGTACGCTGGCACGCTCAGACTCCAATTCCATCTCTGGGGCTACCGGAGGATTGGTCTGTTCGGGGGGGGTCGATATAATTTCTGAATTCAATGGTGTGTTTCCAGCTCAAGAAAGGGTGTCATGCAAGGCCCCAAATTATCGTTTCGACTTGTCACAGCCACGCTGTTGGTTTCGGCTGTATTTTCCGGGTGCTCCACGGCCCCCAAAGACCCCACAGCTGGTTGGAGCATCCAGAAAATTCAATCCGAAGCCCTGGATGAGCGCAATGCAGGCAATTACGACAAGGCAGTGACATTGCTGGAAAAGCTGGAAGGCCGCGCTGCTGGCACGCCACTGGCGCAGCAAGCCCAGCTTGACAAGGCGTTCGCACAGTACAAAGCTGGTGATTTGGCCCAGGCTCAGGCCACGCTCGACAGGTTCATGAAAACCCATCCAGCCAGCCCTGCACTTGATTACGCGCTCTACCTGAAAGGGCTGACTGCGTTCAATGACAATCTGGGCATGTTCGGTTTTTTGTCACAGCAAAACCTGTCCGAGCGTGATCAGCAGGCAGCCAAAGAGTCGTTTGAATCTTTCCGTGACTTGGTCACCCGGTTTCCAGACTCGCGCTATTCGCCTGACAGCCGACTGCGCATGACCTACATTGTCAACTCCCTGGCAGAGCATGAAGTGCATGTGGCCCGCTATTATTTGAGCCGTGGTGCGCATCTGGCAGCGGCCAACCGGGCACAAACTGCCATCACCGACTATCCTGGGGCTCCGGCTCTGGAAGAAGCACTCCACATACTCACCCTGTCTTACGATGCTTTGGGCATGCATGATTTGCGCGACGATGCCAAGCGTGTGCTGAGCCTCAGTTTTCCACAATCGGCCTATCTTGCCGGCGGTTCCCAATCCAAGTCTGGGCCGTGGTGGAAATTGTGGTAACAGCAGCAACGATGGCCACGAATACACCCATGACTTCAATTACCCATACATGGCTGCATAACTGATGGCAACCGGGTATCGCATCACAGCAGGCACGGGGCTCCACAAAGGAGACAGGGATTACCAGCAAGACCAGCTGGGCCTGTGGCCTCACGCCCAGCACAAAGAGTGCTTGCTGGGTGTGGTTGCAGATGGCATGGGTGGCCGCAGTGGCGGGCGCAAGGCATCAGACCAGGTGATGATGACAGCCCAGCAACTTTTCGAACGCTTTTCTCCAGAACGCGATTCCCCTGCCGATTTTCTTCAACAACTGGTTTTTGAAGCCCACACAGTCATCCGGTTAACTGCCGTTTCAGCCGAGCAAGAGCCACACAGCACTGTGGCTGCCTTTATGGTGATGCCTGATGCCTCGTGCCATTGGGTTCACGCTGGTGATTCACGCATTTACCACTTTAACCAGGGGCGTTTGTTGCGCCGCACCTTGGATCACTCATACGTGCAAACGCTGGTTGACAAAGGTTATCTGACCCCAGAGCAAGCCAACAGCCACCCTCAGTCAAACGTACTGGTGGGCTGCCTGGGCACAGAAGCCGATCCGCCCGCAACAGCCGCACTGATCCCGGCTCTGGCGGCCGGAGATGCGCTGGTGGCATGCAGTGATGGTGTATGGCACTACCTGACCGATGATGAAATGGGGCACATCGTCGATCAGCTCCCCGCCAAAGAGAGTTGCCAGACTTTGATCAGCATAGCCAGGGAACGTGCCCGTGGCTATGGAGACAACTTGTCGGTTTTGGTTGTCAAGTTTGAGATCAAGAGCTGAGTCAGGTCAGCGAGGTATCAACGGTTCTGTGTGGCTCGGCCAAAAACTCAGCCGATTGCATTTCCACCAAGCGGGAAACGGTTCTAGGAAACTCGTGCGACATGGGGCCTTCGGTATAAAGCTCCTCGGGTGGCACTGCCGCAGAAATGACGAGCTTGACCTTGCGGTCATAAAGCACATCAATCAACCAGGTGAACCGCCTGGCTTCACTTGCCATGCGAACGGCCATCTGAGGAACGTTGCTCAGCATCAGTGTGTGGAATTGACTGGCCAACTCCAAATAATCGTTTTGCGAGCGAGGCCCACCGCACAGGGTTTTGAAATCAAACCAGATCAATCCACCGGCTTTACGTCGGGCTTGAATCTTGCGCGACTCAATCGTTAAGACAGGCGATTCATCGGCACACTCGGCAATTTCAGTGAATGCCTTTTCCATTGCCTGATCTGCGGCATCATCCAGCGGTGTGTGGTACAGATCCACATGTTGCAATGCACGGCGGCGGTAGTCGGTACCGTGATCAACATTGATCACCTCCAGCCGTTGCTTCAACAATTCAATGGCAGGCAATATCCGGTCGCGATGCAGTCCATCGGGGTACAAACCATCGGGATGGAAATTGGATGTGGTGACAAAACCCACGCCATGCTTGAACAAGGCATCCAGCAAACGGTGCAACACCATGGCATCGGTCACATCGGCCACATGAAACTCGTCAAAGCAAATGAGCTTGTAGCGCTGGGCCATGCGTTTTCCCAGCTCATCCAGCGGATTCATGATGCCTTGCAAGTCACGCAGCTCACGGTGAACTTCGCGCATGAACTCATGAAAATGCAGCCGGGTTTTGCGCTGAATGGGCACGGCATGAAAAAAGCAATCCATCAAAAAGCTTTTGCCGCGCCCTACTCCGCCAAACATGTACACGCCACGCGGAATTTCGGGTTTGACGAACAGCTTTTTGAGGGAGTTGGATCGCTTCTTTTTGTATGCAGCCCATTCCAATGCACACCTTTCGAGTGCGCGAATGGCATTGACCTGGGCTGGATCACTGACAAAGCCCCGCTCTTGCAGGGCTTTCTCGTAAGCGGCAATGACGCTTGTGCTCATCTTAGAAATTGAGCGTGCGTTTATCCACTGCCAAAGCGGCTTCCTTGGTGGCTTCGCTCAGGGACGGATGGGCATGGCAAATGCGTGCAATGTCTTCGCTGCTGGCGCGGAACTCCATGGCCACGACGGCTTCAGCAATCAACTCGCTGGCCATCGGACCAACAATGTGAACGCCCAGAATTTCATCGCTCACTGCGTCAGCCAGGAACTTGACCATGCCTGTGGTGTCACCCAAGGCCCGCGCACGACCATTGGCCATGAACGGGAAAGTGCCAGCCTTGTACTTGACTCCATCGGCCTTGAGCTGTTGCTCAGTACGGCCAACCCAGGCAATTTCAGGACTGGTGTAAATGACCCAGGGAATGGTGTTGAAGTTGACATGCCCGTGTTGGCCTGCAATGCGCTCAGCCACAGCCACACCCTCTTCTTCAGCCTTGTGGGCCAGCATGGGGCCACGCACCACATCACCCACTGCCCACACACCTGGCAGATTGGTGCGGCACTCGCCGTCAACCACAATCGCACCACGCTCGTCCAGTGCCAGACCAACCGCTTCAGGATTGAGGCCAATGGTATTGGGCACACGGCCAATGGACACGATCAGTTTGTCGGCCTCCAGCGTCTGGGCTTCGCCCTTGGCGTTGGTGTAGGCGATGCTGACACCGGCTTCGCCAGTCTGGATTTCGCCAACTTTCACGCCCAATTCGATCTTCAGGCCTTGCTTGTCGAAAGCTTTTTTGGCTTCTTTGGCGATCTGTTCATCCACAGCACCCAGGAAAGTGGGCAAACCTTCAAGGATGGTGACATCAGCACCCAAGCGACGCCACACCGAGCCCATTTCCAGGCCAATCACGCCGGAGCCGATCAAGGCCAGCTTCTTGGGCACAGCACCAATGCGCAGAGCTCCATCGTTGGACAGCACCAGTTTTTCATCGAAAGGAGTACCTGGCAGTGCACGGGCGTTGGAGCCGGTGGCCAGCACAATTTGCTTACCCACCAGAGACTCTTCTCTGGCACCGCTGACCAGAATTTCGTAGCCACCTTCTACGGCCTTGGCAAAAGAGCCACGACCATGGAAGAAGCTGACCTTGTTCTTCTTGAACAGATACAGAATGCCGTCGTTGTTCTGCTTGACCACGGTGTCCTTGCGAGCCACCATTTTGGATACATCCATGCTCAAGTCTTTGAGACTGATGCCGTGGTCTGCAAAGTGATGGTTGGCCTGCTCGAAGTGCTCTGAAGACTGGAGCAGTGCTTTCGATGGAATGCAACCCACGTTGGTGCAAGTGCCACCGGGTGCCGGACCACCTTTGTCGTTCTTCCATTCATCCACGCAGGCGACGCTGAAACCCAGTTGTGCAGCGCGGATGGCGGCAATGTAGCCACCAGGGCCACCGCCAATGACGATGACATCAAATTGCTTGCTCATGTGAAAACCTTGAAAACAGGCCACCTTCATTGCTGAAGGCGGCCTGGAGTTGATTAATAATTAAATAGCAAACTATCTATTCTGATAGAGCGCAGTTGACCGAAAATCTCAAATACCAAACAGCAAGCGAGAAGGGTCTTCCAGCGCTTCCTTCATGGCCACCAGACCCAGGACCGCTTCGCGGCCATCAATGATGCGGTGGTCGTAGCTCATGGCCAGGTAGTTGATGGGGCGAACGACGATCTGGCCGTTCTCCACCACAGCACGGTCTTTGGTGGCATGCACACCCAAAATGGCAGACTGGGGTGGGTTGATGATGGGGGTAGACAGCATGGAGCCGAAAGTACCACCGTTGGAGATGGAGAACGTACCGCCGGTCATTTCTTCAATGCTCAGCTTGCCTTCCTTGGCTTTCTGGCCAAACTCGGCAATTTTCTTTTCAATGTCGGCAAAGCTCATCTGGTCGGCATTGCGCAGAATTGGCACCACCAGGCCACGGGGCGAACCCACGGCGATACCGATGTCAAAGTAGCCGTGGTAAATGATGTCGTTGCCATCGACCGAAGCGTTCAGGATCGGGAATTTTTTCAGGGCATGCACAGCTGCCTTGACGAAGAAGCTCATGAAGCCCAACTTGCAGCCATGCTCTTTTTCGAACTGGGCCTGGAACTTCTTGCGCATGTCCATCACTGGGGCCATGTTCACTTCGTTGAACGTGGTCAGAATGGCGTTGGTGGATTGCGATTGCAGCAGACGCTCTGCCACGCGGGCGCGCAGGCGGGTCATGGCCACACGCTGCTCAGGGCGGTCACCCAAAGCAACCGGGGCAGCGGCCACAGCTGGCAGTGGCTTGGCTGCAACTGGTGCAGGTGCGGGCTTGGCAGCGGGGGCTGCCACGGCAGACAGCACATCACCCTTGGTCACGCGGCCATCCTTGCCGGTGCCAGCCACAGAGCCAGCAGCCAGTTGGTTGTCAGCCATCAGCTTGGCTGCGGCTGGCATGGCCACGCCAGCCATGGATGAACCTTGGGCGGCAGGCGCGGCAGCCACGGGGGCGGCTGCGGCCACAGCGGCGGGCGCGGCGGCAGGTGCAGCTGCGGCTGCTTTGCCTTCGGAATCAATGCGGGCAATCACTTGCTCGGAGGCAACGGTGCTGCCATCGGCCTGAATGATTTCAGCCAACACGCCAGCTGAAGGTGCGGGCACTTCGAGTACGACCTTGTCGGTTTCGATTTCGATCAGGATTTCATCGACAGCGACCATGTCGCCGGGTTTTTTCTTCCATTGCAGCAGAGTCGCTTCTGCGATGGATTCAGAAAGCTGGGGAACTTTAACGTCAAAGAGAGCCATTTTTAATCCTTCTGTTCTTGGTGTGAGCGGTCAAAAAACGGGGAACACTGTCCCCGTTCAAACCAGTGTTTACTTGGTGAGAATGAAACCCTTGAGCTTGCCAAATGCGCCATCAACCAGGGCTTTTTGCTGCTCCTGGTGCAAGTGGGCATAGCCAACGGCAGGAGAAGCCGATGAAGCACGACCTGAGTAGCCCAGCTTCTGACCGTCCAGCATGTTTTCGTGGATGTAATGCTGCACAAAGAACCATGCACCCTGGTTCTGTGGTTCATCCTGACACCACACCACATCCGTGGCATTGGGGTACTTTTTCAGTTCGGCAGAGAATGCCTTGTGCGGGAATGGATACAACTGTTCCACACGCACGATGGCGACATCGTCCGCACCCTTGTCAGCACGTTTCTTGACCAAGTCGTAGTACACCTTGCCGGAGCAGGCAATCACGCGCTTGACCTTCTCGGCTTTTTTGGCCACATCGGGATTGGAATCCGGAATGATGGTCTGGAAGCTGCCGCGTGTGAACTCTGACAGTGGCGATGTTGCATCCTTGTTGCGCAGCAGTGACTTGGGAGTCATGATCACCAGAGGCTTGCGCAGGTTGCGCACCATCTGGCGACGCAGGATGTGGAAGATCTGGCTGGCTGTGGTGGGCTGCACAATCTGCATGTTGGTATCAGCAGCCAACTGCATGAAACGCTCCAGACGTGCGGAAGAATGCTCAGGGCCCTGGCCTTCATAGCCATGTGGCAGCATCAGGGTGATGCCGTTGACACGGCCCCACTTCACTTCACCCGAGGCAATGAACTGGTCAATCACCACCTGTGCGCCGTTGGCAAAGTCACCGAACTGGGCTTCCCAAATTACCAGAGTATTGGGGTCATTGGATGCATACCCGTATTCAAAAGCCAGAACCGCTTCTTCAGACAGGATGGAGTCAATCACCACAAACGGTGCCTGGTTTTCAGACACGTTTTGCAACGGTACATAGGTGCCTGTGTCCCATTTTTCACGGCTTTGATCGTGAATCACAGCATGGCGATGGGTGAAGGTGCCACGGCCACAGTCTTCACCTGACAGGCGCACGGGGTAACCACTGGCCACCAGCGAGGCAAAAGCCATGTGTTCGCCCATGCCCCAGTCCACAGGAATGTCGCCACGGCCCATTGCGGCACGGTCTGCGTACACTTTCTTGACCAGTGGATGCGGGTTGACGCTTTCTGGGATCGTGGTGATTTTCTCGGCCAGACGCTTCCATTCGGACAATGGCACGCCAGTGTCTCCGCCATCGGTCCACTTTCTGCCGAGGAATGGCGACCAGTCAACGGCGTACTTGCTCTTGAAGTTGCTGAGCACGGGGTCAACGGTGTGGGTACCCGCATCCATCGCAGCGCGGTAGGCTTTGAACATGTCATCACCCAGCGTTTCCCCCAAGCCTTGGGCTGCCAGCTTGTCGGCATACAGCTTGCGTGTGCCTGGGTGGGCCGCGATTTTCTTGTACATCAGCGGCTGGGTCAGCGAGGGAGTGTCTTGCTCGTTGTGGCCGAGTTTGCGGAAGCAAGTGATGTCAATCACCACATCCTGGCGGAATTCCATGCGGAACTCCAAGGCCAACTGGGTGGCCAGCACAACGGCTTCAGGATCGTCGCCATTGACGTGCAGCACGGGTGCTTCCACCATCTTGACGATGTCGGTGCAATATGCGGTGGAACGCATATCGCGGGGGTCGGAAGTGGTGAAACCGATCTGGTTGTTGATGATCAGGTGAACCGTACCGCCAGTGGTGTAGCCACGGGTTTGGGCCAGCGCCAGTGTTTCCTGGTTGACACCTTGGCCACCGAAAGCGGAGTCACCATGTACCAGCACAGGCAGCACTTGGTTGCCACGTGGATCACCACGGCGATCCATGCGGGCACGCACCGAACCTTCAACCACAGGGTTGACGATTTCCAGGTGGGATGGGTTGAAGGCCAGCGACAAATGCACAGGGCCGCCGGGCGTAGCCAGGTCAGAGCTGAAACCCTGGTGGTACTTCACGTCACCAGCGGGTAAGTCTTCGGGAGCGGTGTGGTCAAACTCAGCAAACAAGTCTTTGGGCATCTTGCCCAAGGTGTTGACCAGCACGTTCAGGCGACCACGGTGGGCCATGCCGATCACGATTTCCTGGACACCCTTGGCACCTGCTGACTGGATCAGCTCGTCCATCGCAGCAATGAAACTTTCACCACCTTCGAGGGAGAAGCGTTTTTGCCCGACATACTTGGTGTGGAGGAAACGCTCCAGACCTTCGGCCGCAGTCAGACGATCCAGGATGTGTTTTTTCTTTTCAGCACTGAAACTGGGCTTGCTGCGGATGCTTTCCAGCTTCTGTTGCCACCAGCGCTTCTGGTTCTGGTCGGTGGTGTGCATGTATTCAGCACCGATGGTGCCGCAATACGTTTCGCGCAACGCATTCAGCAGTTCGCGCAGGGACATGGTGTCCCGACCAAAGAAAGTGTTGCTGGTGTTGAACACGGTTTCCAGATCGGCATCGGTCAATCCGTAGAAAGACAGTTCCAGCTCTGGAATGTGATCGCGTTCTTTGCGCTTGAGGGGATCCAGGTCAGCCCAGCGAGAACCCACGTTGCGGTAGGCCGCAATCAGCTGTTGGGTGTGAACACGCTTGCGCCCCATTTCGGAGTCTGGATTCGCCAGAACCACACGGGTCGTCCCTTGCTTGGCACGTTCCGCAAACGCATTGATGACAGGCAGATGGGGCACATCACGCGCATCTGTTCCATCGCCAGCAGGCACATGCTGAAGCGCGTCGAAATAGCTGCGCCATGTATCCGGGACACTGCCGGGATTGGACAGATAGTTTTCGTACATCTCTTCGACATACGGAGCGTTGCCGCCGAAAAGGTACGTACTGCCCTGGTAGGCACCGTAAACGTTGTTAGTCTCACTCATTGTTTCGCTGACCTCGGTTTCCCTCTGGGAAACATTAGTTGGTTGATAAAACCTTCCGCGACACGGCTGAACCGTTGGGCGGATGCGACTGTGACAGGAAGGGCCAAGTTATGCAGCATGCGATTGTCGCACCAGGATGTGGCCAAACGGGTTGGCACATGCCCAAAAATGGAACAAAAAGACAAACGGGCAGAGGGTGTTGCACAGCGTCAACTGGTCAGCAAAATGTCAGCATAACAATTGCCGCATGCATAGGTTTGACGCAAATTCAGCTGATTAACTTTGCCTGATATCACGCGCATCGTAAAAAAAGCACCCGCTCTTTGTTAAAAGACTGGGTGCTTTGAGCCGTGTCACGCGGGTGATTTGTGATCAGTGCGTGACACTGTCCTTGATTTGCTGAAGAGCGGCAGGATCTTCCATTGTGGTCAGATCACCTGCATCGCGACCTTCACAGACTGCCTGGATGGCCCGGCGCAACAGCTTGCCGCTGCGGGTCTTGGGCAGCACGGTTACAAAACGGATACGTGCAGGGCGCGCCACCGCACCCAACTGGTCATCCACCACCTTCATGATGACGGCTTCAAGTTTTTGTGCATCGGCTTCAGTGGATGCCACACTGGGGTCTTTCAGCACGGCAAACGCAACGGCAACCTGACCTTTCAGCTGGTCGGCGACACCCACCACGGCCACTTCTGCCACATTGGGGTGGCTGGAAATGCTTTCCTCAATTTCCCGTGTGCCCAAGCGATGTCCTGCAACGTTGATCACGTCATCGGTACGGCCCAAGATAAAGAAGTAACCATCTTCATCTTTCACACCCCAGTCGAAGGTGGAGTACATCACCTTGTTGTGGATGCTGGACCAGTAGGTGCTGACATAACGCTTGTCGTCTCCCCACACGGTTTGCAGACAGCCGGGAGGCAGCGGGCCATTGACAGCAATCACGCCCTTCTTGTTGGCCTCGGTGATTTCTTCGCCGGTGGTTTCGTCAATCAGCTGCACATCAAAGCCGTACACGGCTTTGCCGGGAGATCCAAACTTGGTTGGGGCTTGTTCCACACCGTTACAGATGGCCATGATGGGCCAGCCCGTTTCAGTTTGCCAGTAGTTGTCAATGACGGGCTTGTTCAGGGCACCGCCAATCCAGGTGGCGGTGGGTTCATCCAGCGGCTCACCAGCCAGGAACAAGGCTTTCAGACTGGACAAATCATATTTCGTGAGATAGGACGGGTCTTGCTTCTTGAGCACGCGTGCTGCCGTGGGTGCGCTGAACATGACGCTGACCTTGTACTTCTCGACCAGCTGCCACCAGATGCCTGCATCGGGACGAATGGGGAGACCCTCGTACATGATGGTGGCCATGCCATTGATCAGCGGGCCATAGATGATGTAGCTGTGCCCAACCACCCAGCCGATGTCAGAAGTAGAAAAATACGTCTCACCAGGGTTGCCCATGTAAATGTGCTTCATGGACGCAGCCAACGCCACAGCGTAGCCAGCGGTGTCACGCTGAACACCCTTTGGTTTGCCTGTGGTGCCTGATGTGTACAGGATGTAGCTTGGGTGGGTGCTGTCCACCCATTCGCAGGGCACAACGGTGTCCATGTTGGCCTGGCGCAGGGTGGCGTAATCTTGGTCGCGACCTTCAACGGGGTGCAAATCGGCCAAGCCACGGTTCACCATCAGCACATTGGCAGGCTTGTGAGAGGACAGGCGAATGGCTTCATCCAACAAATGTTTGTATGGCACAACCTTGCCACCACGCATGCCGGCATCTGCACTGATGATCAGGGTCGGCGTGGCATCTTCAATCCGGCTTGCCAGGGCGTGACTGGCAAAACCACCGAACACCACAGAGTGAATGGCACCAATGCGCACGCAAGCCAACATGGCAAAGCAGGCTTCGGCAATCATGGGCATGTAAATCAGGACGCGATCGCCCTTCTTCACACCCAGGTCTTTGAGAATAGCCGCCATGCGTTGCACTTCAGCATGCAACTCTTTGAAACTGTAGGCTTTTTCGATATTGGTTTCTGTGGAAACAAAAATCAGAGCATTTTGGTCACCACGGGTGGCCAAATGACGATCCACCGCGTTATGGCAAAGATTTGTTTGACCGCCAGCAAACCACCTGGCAAAAGGTGGATTGGAGTAATCACACACTTGGTCAAATGGTTTATGCCAGTCAATCAACTGCGATTGCTCACCCCAGAAACCATCTCTGTCGTCAATGGAACGGCGGAAAAAATCGGCGTAACTGCTCATGTATCGTCTCCATGCATGTGGGTAAATCTGAATTCATAATTATGGTCAGAGGCGCTTTCTGATAACTGACGCATTGCAGCCCACATGCCTCTATTTGATCAGGGCAAGTGCAGCCCGAAAACTGGGATGCTCACAAGTTCTGACCCATTCAAAAATCACCATCTCAGTTGTCACCAGCTCGGCCCCTGCGCCTGCCAACCTGTCGAATGCGGCATCCCGGTTTCTTTCTGTCCGTGAGCTGCAAGCATCGGTCACAACCCAAACGTCAAACTCCTGTTCCAACAATTCCAAAGCTGTCTGCAACAAACAGACATGCGCCTCGCACCCTGCCACAACCAAGGTGTTGCGCTCAGCTGCGGCTGGCGCTGCCGGTTTCTGCAAATGCTTGGGCAAGCTCCTGGCATTGCCCGAGGCCTGTTTGGGTGGTGGGCGCAACCGGTCTGCCAGACCATCCGCAACAGCACTGAAATGCATTTTGGTCAGCGTGGTGCGACACAGGCTTTTCAGCTCTGCATTATTGGGACCAAGACGATCCGGGTTTTGCTCGGTTCCCCAGACAGGCAAACCCAGCAAATTGGCTGCCTTGGCAAGGCGGACAGCGTTGGCCAAGGCACTTGCACCTTCGTGGATCACAGGCATGAGTTTGGTTTGGTAATCAACGAGTACCAGCTGGGATTCGCTTGCTTCAATCAGCATGAAAGCTCCTGTCAGAAAATTAAAACTGAAGACAATATATAGTGTGCGCTGGAGACAACGACTGGAATAGTCAACAGACCATTTTGTGACACCTGCGCTTAGCGCACTTTTGCCTGACGTGTACCAGCCTTGAAGATGAAAGCAACCCAACTGAACAACAAATTTCACCGCCCACTGTTGGTTTGCTGCTTTTTGCTTTTCGCAAGTGGTGTGCTACAGGCCGAGCCCAGCAATGTCCGTGCATCGCCACTTGGCTTCTTATCGGATGCCACCGAAATGGTGAACGATAAAACGCTGCTTTTGCGTGCATCTGAGTTTCGAGATGGTGTGAGCAGTGCCGCCTCTGACCTGGTGATGACAGCAATGGGCTTTCTGGGCGTACCCTATAAGCGCGGTGGCAGCAACGCCTCTGAGGGCTTTGACTGCAGTGGATTTGTACGCAGCATGTTTGAGCAGTCAATCGGCTTGGTACTGCCCCGTCGTGCTGAGGAGCAGGCAAAAGCGACGGTCATCATCGCCCGTGATGAACTCAGACCTGGCGACTTGGTTTTTTTCAATACCATGCGCCGTGCATTCAGTCATGTCGGCATTTACCTTGGAGACGGTAAATTTATCCACGCTCCACGGACTGGTGCCCGTGTGCGTGTTGAGGACATGCGCCAAGCGTACTGGACTCAACGCTTCAATGGGGCTCGGCGGGTTGATGGTTCTGAAGCGGCACTCCCAGCTTTACTTGACCGTACCCACCAATGATGGCTTTCAGTCGCAACAAAAAAGGCTCCCTGTGGAGCCTTTTTTGTGACATACCGAATGCGTCACACATTCGGTATGTGAGCCTTATGCCTTTTTGGACACAGTGGAAGCTGCGTTCAAAGCTTGCTCGGTAACGGCAGCGATGTTGGCTTCTGCCATGCTCACAACTTGCTTGGCAGCTTTTTGTGCGGCTTCGATGGCACTTTGGCTGTTGGACATGGCTGTCTTGATGGCTGCAACAGCTGTCTCTGTGCCGGCAGGTGCATTCTTGGTCATGTTTTCCATGGCATCGGCGAATGCTTTCTGACCTTCAGCAGCTTTGCCTTCGAAGGTTTTGGTCAGATCAGCAGTGGCTTCAGTCACGATTGTTTGAACATGGCGGCCATAAGCAGCTGCTTTTTCAGCCATGGGAGCCAGCAAACCGGCTTGCAGAGCCAGAACTTGCTGTGGATCTTTGGCTTCCATGACGGCTTGGACATGGGCGAAAGACTCGTTCATGACGGCTTTGCTGGCGGCCATGTTGAGTTCAACCATTTTTTCAAGACCGGTGTAGGCCTTGGAGGATGCGCTTTTGATGGCTTCCAGGTTGGCTTGGTTGGCGGCGGTGATTTGCTCAGGAGTAACGAACATGATGATTCCTTCAATAAAACGATCGGGCAACTA
>CALMMY010000130.1 GCA_937868695.1 uncultured Comamonadaceae bacterium | reverse complement strand
CGCAAATGCCCAGGGTTTCGCGCACGTTGTGGTCGGTGATCAGCACGCCAATGCCCCTTGCTTTCAGAAAACCGATGATGCGCTGGATTTCGATGACGGCAATCGGGTCGATGCCGGCAAACGGCTCATCCAGCAAAATGAAACGCGGATCAGTGGCCAGTGCGCGGGCAATTTCAACCCGGCGGCGCTCACCGCCCGACAGGGCCGGGGCCGGTGACATCCGCAGGTGCTCCACGCGCAACTCGTGCAAAAGCTCATCCAGCCGCTGCTCTACCGCTGTTTTGGTCAGTGGTCGGCCCTGGTCGTCGTGCTGCAACTCCAGCACGGCGCGGATGTTGTCTTCGACATTGAGCTTGCGAAAAATGGAGGCTTCCTGCGGCAGATAGCCCAGGCCCAGGCGGGCACGGCGGTGGATGGGCTGGTTTTCGATGGACTGGCCATCCAGCAGAATCTGCCCGCCATCGGCCCGCACCAGGCCCACGATCATGTAGAACGAAGTGGTTTTGCCCGCGCCGTTGGGGCCCAGCAGGCCGACCACCTCGCCCTTGGCCACCGACAGCGACACGTCTTTGACGACCTTGCGGCTGCCATACGATTTTTTGAGGTGAAGGGCTTCAAGCCGGATCACCGGCGCATCGGGCTGCGGAGATGACGGGGCTCCTGCGCCAGCAGAAACGGGGGGGGATGGGAATGAGGAGGCGGTGGGCAGCACCATCACTGTGCCGCTCCGTCTAGGCGTGGGCTGACCTTGAGTGCAGGCGCAGGCCCGGAGTCTTTGGATGCTGCTGCTGGGGTGGCTCCAGCGGGCTTGGGTGCCGGGGACAACATGGCACGCACACGGCCCGACGGATTGGCCGCCGTGCGGTTGGCCACGCCGCCGTCCACCGAGAAGGTTTCGGCCACGTTGTCGTACGCGATGAGGCTGCCCGCCGTTTCATCGCCCAGGGTGGCCCCCCGGTAGCGGCGCAGCACCGCGCTGCCGATGAACTTCACGTTGTCGAGCTGGCTGTTGTATTCAATGCGGTCGGCCACGCCTTCGATGTGCTCGTCCAGAGCTTCGCGCTTTTGCCGGAAGAAGGCCTGTTGACCCGCTGCACCGGTGACCACGCCAAACTGGTTGCCCTGGGCATCCTGGCGCACCTCCACCCGGTCACCCCGGATGATGATGGTGCCTTTGGTGATGACCACCTGGCCAGTGAAGATGCTGATTTGCTTCGCGTCGTCATAGCGCAAGGCATCGGCTTCGGCATTCATGGGTTTGTCGCGGTCGGCACGCTCGGCATGGGCCGCACTGCCTGCGCCCAGCATGGCCACCAGACACAGCCTCCACCCGGCGCGGCGGACAGCCGACGGCCAACTGGCCGGAAAAGTCATTGCGGAGGAAATGCACATGGTGGATGTGTGGGTGAGGGCACGTTATTTGCTTTGGATTGTAGCTTTTGCCTTTTGCGGCCACATGGCCCCAACCGGGTGTCCCGCATTTCTCATTTTGAGCACGGCGGTGGCTATGCATCAGACATGACCGCTTGGCTTGCGGTCTCGGTCTGTCTGTCAGCTGGTCTGTCCGGGTTGGGGGGGCGTTGCTTCGCTCTGCCGGTTCGGGCTGACGTTGCTGCGCTCTGCGCCCGTTCAAGGGGTGAGCCGTCCTCCGCACACTGCGAGCAGAGATTGTCGGAACGGCTCACCCCTTGCCCGGTCGAACCCGTGTGCGCCTGCACCGGAATACGGGGTCACGCATTTCTGTCTGCGCACCCACACGCAGCGCAGCGAGCCGTGCCGGGATGGCGG
>CALMMY010000129.1 GCA_937868695.1 uncultured Comamonadaceae bacterium | reverse complement strand
ACCCATGCCAACGAGGGCATCATGATCACCGCGCCCGACGGCACGCTGGTCGAGGTCAACGATGCCTTCACCCGCATCACCGGCTACAGCCGCGAGGAAATGATTGGCCGCAACGCCAACATGCTCAGCTCAGGCCTCCAGGGCGCAGAGTTCTATGCGGGCATGTGGCAGGCGCTCACCACCACCGGCAACTGGGCAGGTGAAATCTGGAACCGGCGCAAAAACGGCGACATCTATGTGGAGCAGCTCACCATCAGCGCGGTGCGCAACGCACAGGGCCACATCATTCGCTACGCGGGCATGTTTGCCGACATCACCCAGCAAAAGGCCCACGAGCGACGGCTGGAGCAGATTGCCCACTACGATGCCCTCACCGGCCTGCCCAACCGCGTGCTGCTGGCCGACCGGCTGCGCCAGGCCATGGCCCAGTCCGTGCGCCGCGCCGAAAAGCTGGTGCTGGTGTTCATTGACCTGGACGGATTCAAGCTGATCAACGACACCCACGGCCACGCCACGGGCGACAAGCTGCTGATTGCCCTGGCCAGCCGCATGTCCAGCACCCTGCGCGAGGGGGACACGCTGGCACGCATCGGTGGCGATGAATTTGTGGCCGTGCTGATTGACCTGAGCACCCCCTCCAGCGCCCACCCCGTGCTGGAGCGCATGCGCCTGGCGGCAGCGCAGCCGTTTTTGATCGATGGCCTGGAGCTGCAAGTCAGCGCCAGCCTGGGCGTGGTGTTCTACCCGCAGCAAACCGAAATGGATGCCGAGCAACTGCTGCGCCAGGCCGACCAGGCCATGTACCAGGCCAAGGTGGCGGGCAAAAACCGCTACCACGTCTTCGATACCGAGCACGACCGCCATGTGCGTGGCCTGCACGAAGACCTTGAAGCCATCCGCCAGGCCATGCAGCACAACGAGTTTGAGCTGCACTACCAGCCCAAGGTCAACATGCGCACCGGCCAGCTGGTGGGCTGCGAGGCCCTTATCCGCTGGCACCACCCCCAGCGTGGCCTGCTCAACCCCGGCAGTTTTCTGCCCTCGCTGCAAGGCGATGTGCTGGCGGTGGAGCTGGGAGACTGGGTGCTGGCCACCGCCGTGGCGCAGATGCAGGCCTGGAAAACACAGGGCCTGCACATCCCCGTCAGCGTCAATGTGGACGGCCTGCATCTGCAACAGCCCGACTTTGTGCCCAAGCTGCAAGCCCTGCTGGACAGCCACCCGCTGGTGCAACCCGGCGACCTGGAGCTGGAGGTGCTGGAGAGCAGCGCCCTGGACGACATCGTGACCGTCTCCGGCGTGATGCGGGCCTGCCGCTCGCTCGGCGTTGAGTTTGCGCTGGACGATTTCGGCACCGGCTACTCCTCGCTCACCTACCTGCGCAGGCTGCCCGCTTCGGTGCTCAAAATCGACATCAGCTTTGTGCGCGACCTGCTGGACGACCCCAACGACATGGCTATTCTGGAAGGCGTGCTGGGCCTGGCCCGCGCCTTTCGCACCCAGGTGATCGCCGAAGGCGTGGAAACCACCGCCCACGGTGCCATGCTGCTGCGCCTGGGCTGCGAATGGGGACAAGGCTACGCCATCGCACACGCCATGCCCCCTGCGGCCTTCGTCAGCTGGCTGGCCCAGTGGCAGATACCAGCCGCCTGGCAGAACCTGAACGCAGTCAGCAGCCAGGATTTGCCGCTGCTGTCTGCCGTGGCCGAACACCGGGCCTGGGTCAACCAGCTCACCGCCTATCTGCAAGGCCACACCGCAGAGCCCCCGGACACCGATGCGCACGACTGCCACTTCGGCATCTGGCTCAACAGCGAAACCACCTTGCAGCGCTACCACACCAGCCAGCGGCTGGCCACCATCGCCACGCTGCACGGATGCATGCACGCCCAGGCCAACGAGCTGATTCATTGGAAGCAGACACACCCATACCAGCAGGTACAGAGTGGCATTTTCAATGTCAACCGTATGCGCGACGAGCTGACCGGACACCTGATGAATCTGCTCAACGAAGTGGCAACCGGCACCCCGCCTGGCCACTGAAGCCCCGGCCCAAACCAGGCCACCATCTACCCGCAGGCCGGGTGCTGGCATGATCACGGCCTTTCAAATCACACAGACAGCCTGTTGGCACGACCCGATTCATGAGCGACATTGCCCCCCACACCGCCGACCTTTCCTCCGCGATGCCCACCACAGCCGCTGCCGGTACCGCTTCTGAAGCACCCCAGCCAGGCAACGAGTCCGCTACCGACACCCCCTCCGCAGCCGCACCCGCCGACACAGGCCGTGCCCCCCGTCCACGCACAGGCAAGCCAGGCCAGGCCCGCGCCGGTGGACGCAATGGTGGCGGACGCAACCGCAACGAGGGTGGCAATGGTGGTGGTCATGGCGGCGGTGGTGGCCACCGTGGCGGCCAGGGCCGCCCGGCCCAGGGCCAGCGCCCCGCCCGCGCACCGTACTCCCCCCCAGCCCCCCAGCACCCCGTGCTGGCCAAGCTGGCTGAAATCGAAGCCACGCTGTTCGGCGGCGATGCCCTGCCCTTGAAGCGCGGCATCTTCCAGGATCTGATGGTGGCCCACCCCGGCGTGTTCGACAAAGACGAACTCAAATCCGCACTGGCGCTGTACACCCGCTCCACCCGCTACCTGATCGCACTGGCCTCCGGCCAGCCGCGCCACGACCTCAGCGGCCAGCCCGTGGAAGCCGTGGCCCCCGAGCACCGCTACCACGCCCTGGTGGAAACCTTCCGCCGCCGCCATGCCCGCACCGGCGAAGACGTGCGCCAGAAGCTGTACGAACGCATCCTGCAAGCCGCTGAAGACTCTCTGCTGGCCCCCGGCGACTACGCCACCCAGATGCGCAGCAAAGACGAAGCGGCCAACGAAATCCTCGATGCCGCCATGGCCGAACTCGGCTCCCGCGTGGCCCGCGAAGAAGCCCTGCTGCGTGCCTTCGATGCCAGCGGCCAGAGCGTGAACGGTTTTGCCGATGCCTACGGCCTGCACCCCATCGAAGCCGCCGCCACCCTGACCCGCGCCCGCAACCGCGCAGCCGCCATCGCACAGGCCGCCGCAGCAGCCGAGGCCCAGGCAGCCCAAGCCGCCACAGAAGCCGCAGCCCAGGCAGAAACGACTGAAGCCGAAGCCGATGATGGCAACACAGCTGACGAAGCGGACACCACCGCAGAAGCAGCGGCTCCATCGGAAGACAGCGCCGACAGCGCAGAGCCTGAACAGGCGGCCCCCAGCGCAGCGTGAGCGACCAGAAACTCATCACCCTGGTCATCGGGGTGATCACCAGCCTGGTGGCGGGCTGGCTGGGTTACGACAACACGGCCAGCGTCACCGCAGAGCGCATGCAGGGCCGGGTGATTGCCGTGTCGGATGGCGACACCCTCACCCTGCTGGTGGGCGTACAGGAGCACCGCATCCGCCTGGGCGGGGTGGATGCACCCGAAAGCGACCAGGCCCACGGCACCCGCAGCCGCGCCACCCTGGCCTCGCTGTGCCTGGGCCGCCAGGCCGACATCGCGGTGGAAGACCGCGACCGCTATGGCCGCACCGTGGGCCAGGTGCGCTGCGGCGACACCCATGTAAATGCCGAGCTGGTGCGGCGCGGCGATGCCTGGGTGTACCGCGCCTACAACAAGCACCCTGAATTGGAAGACCTGGAACGCAGCGCCAAAGCCAGCCGCCGTGGCCTGTGGGCACAGTCGCGCCCCACCCCGCCGTGGGAGTGGCGGCAGGACAAGCGGTAACCGTCTCGCCGTTCGGCAAATCGCACCCCGTTGGACTGATGGGAGAAAGCCAGGGTCAGAGGACAGGGTCTGGTTCGGATTGAGGTTGGGATTCGGGTTCGGGTTCGGGTTCGGGTTCGGGGGAAAGTTTGAGCGAGGTTGCTTCGCTCTGCGCCCGTTCAAGGGGTGAGCCGTCCTCCGCACACTGCGAGC
>CALMMY010000128.1 GCA_937868695.1 uncultured Comamonadaceae bacterium | reverse complement strand
GGCAGCAATGCAGGGGCTCTTTGGTTCCTCGTTGCATCGTTGGCCCGCTTGTTCCGTTTCTCGCGTGACCCCGCATTCCGGTGCAGGCGCACACGGGATCGCACGGGCAAGGGGTGAGCCGTCCGACAATCTCTGCTCGCAGCGTGCGGAGGACGGTTCACCCCTTGAACGGGCGCAGAGCGAAGCAGCGTCACTTGAGCCCACAGGCGACCGAGTGCAACGGCATCACGCCAAACTGCAAGCTGAGCAAGCAAGTGTCACCCCCAACAAGCCAGATAGGACTTGTCAGTCAGCCCGGTGCGGTGGCCAGTTCGAGGCGTTGCAAAAATAGCATGGCGTGCTCATGGTTGTGGCCGCACATCTCGGGCTCAGGGTTCAGCGACCCGCACACCGCTGGCCGCTGCGGCTGACCGAACAGGCGGCAGCGCAGGTCGGCATCGAGCTGGTGGCACGGTGTGTTGGCCGGTTTGGGGCGTGCCGGTGAACCATCCAGCGAAGGGATGGGGGTGCTGATGGATGGCGCTGTGCAGCACGCACCGCAACCGGGGCGGCAGTTCATGGCAGCGGCTCCGGTGCCACCGCACCCAAGACCATCGGTAGGACTGCTAGCGGTAGTGATGATGGCGATGGGGTTGGCGTTTGTTTCACGTGAAACACGGTGGGTGCCGTGGGGTTGCGCTGTGGTGGTGTAGGTCTGATCAAGGGGTGGCCGATAAAATCAGACCCCCTTTGCCGTGGTGCCTGTTGCTGTTGATTTTGCAGCATCCACCCTGCGCTGTGGGGTGTGTCCGGCGCATGTTGCCGGTGGTTGTTGTTGGGGTGGTTGCTCATGCTGTATCCGGATTTGTTTGATGTGATTGTGGTCGGCGGAGGCCACGCAGGCACCGAGGCGGCGCTGGCCGCTGCCCGCATGGGTTGCAAGACCCTGCTGCTGAGCCACAACATCGAGACCCTGGGGCAGATGAGCTGCAACCCCAGCATCGGTGGCATTGGCAAGGGCCACCTGGTGAAAGAGGTGGATGCGCTGGGCGGGGCGATGGGCATTGCCACCGACGAAAGCGGCATCCAGTTCCGCATTCTCAACAGCAGCAAGGGCCCGGCGGTGCGTGCCACCCGTGCCCAGGCCGACCGCATTCTGTACAAGGCCGCCATCCGCCATCGCCTGGAGAACCAGCCCAACCTGTGGCTGTTCCAGCAGGCGGTGGATGACCTGATGGTGGAAAGCGACGGCGTGACCGAGCGCGTGGTGGGTGCCGTCACACAGGTGGGCATCCAGTTCAAGGCGCGCACGGTGGTGCTGACTGCTGGCACTTTTCTGGACGGCAAGATCCATGTGGGCCTGAACAACTATGCCGCTGGCCGCGCCGGTGACCCGCCCGCTGTCAGCCTGTCGGCCCGCCTGAAAGAGTTGAAGCTGCCCCAGGGCCGCCTGAAAACCGGCACGCCGCCGCGCATCGACGGGCGCAGCATCGACTTTTCCAAATGCACCGAGCAGCCCGGCGACGGCATGCCCGGCTCGGGCACCGAGCACAAACCCGTGCCGGTGTTCAGCTTCATGGGCAAGGCCAGCATGCACCCGCGCCAGCTGCCGTGCTGGATCACGCACACCAACCTGCGCACGCACGACATCATCCGCAGCGGCTTTGACCGCAGCCCCATGTTCACCGGCAAGATCGAAGGCGTGGGGCCGCGCTACTGCCCCAGCGTGGAAGACAAGATCAACCGCTTTGCCGACAAGGACAGCCACCAGATTTTTCTGGAACCCGAAGGGCTGACCACGCACGAGTTCTACCCCAACGGCATTTCCACCAGCCTGCCGTTCGACATCCAGTACGCGCTGGTGCGCAGCCTGCCTGGCCTGGAAAACGCGCACATCCTGCGGCCCGGCTATGCCATCGAGTACGACTACTTCGATCCCCGTTCGCTCAAAACCAGCTTCGAGTCCAAACAGATTGGCGGGCTGTTTTTTGCCGGGCAGATCAACGGCACCACCGGCTACGAAGAGGCGGCGGCCCAGGGCCTGTTTGCCGGTCTGAATGCGGGCTTGCAGGCCCGCGCACTGGGCGGCGGCAACGACGCGGCCAGCGCCGCCGGTGCCGTGACCTACAGCGGCGACAGCTGGCTGCCCCGGCGCGACGAGGCCTACCTGGGCGTGCTGGTGGACGACCTGATCACCAAGGGCGTGACCGAGCCCTACCGCATGTTCACCAGCCGGGCCGAGTTCAGGCTGCAACTGCGCGAAGACAACGCCGACATGCGCCTGACTGAAGTGGGTCGCCAATTGGGTCTGGTGGACGATGCCCGCTGGGCGGCGTTTTCTGCCAAGCGCGATGCTGTTTCACGTGAAACAGAGCGCCTCAAATCCACCTGGGTCAACCCGCGCAACCTGCCCGCTGAAGAGTCGGTGCGGGTGCTGGGCAAGGCGATTGACCATGAGTACAACCTGTTCGACCTGCTGCGCCGCCCCGATGTGAGCTACCCCGACCTGATGGGCATGGACGGCGGCAAGCATGCCCAAGCCTCGGTGGTTTCACGTGAAACACTGGGCGATGCGTTTGACAGCCTGCACGAAGCCGTGATCGAGCAGGTGGAAATTGCCGCCAAATATTCGGGCTACATCGAGCGCCAGAAAGGCGAGGTGGAGCGGGCCACCCATTACGAAGGCCTGAAGCTTCCGCCCGATCTGGACTACATGCAGGTCACGGCCCTGAGCATTGAGGCCCGCCAGAAACTGGCCAAGCACCGCCCCGAAACCCTGGGC
>CALMMY010000127.1 GCA_937868695.1 uncultured Comamonadaceae bacterium | reverse complement strand
TCCGACAATCTCTGCTCGCAGCGTGCGGAGGACGGCTCACCCCTTGAACGGGCGCGGAGCGAAGTCACGCCACCCCAACCCGAACAGCCCGACAGCCCGACAGACAAATCGCTGACCAAGCGGTCATGTCCGACGCATCGCCCCCGCCGTGGTCAAAATGAGAATTGCTGGCATGTGCCATGCGGTGCCGACGCACGCAAACCGCCGGTGGGTTCGGTGCTCACTCTGCCGGTGGCCGGTTGCGGTTGGGAAAGCGCACCCCCACCCGCAGCCCTGGCGGGTGTCGGCCAGGGTGGGCATCTTCCATCTTGAGGGCGGCTCCGTGCTGCTGCGCAATTTCATGCACGATGGCCAGGCCCAGGCCCGAGCCATCCACGTTGGTGCCCAGGGCACGGTAAAAGGGTTGCAGCACCAGCTCGCGCTCGTTTTCCGGGATGCCGGGGCCGGTGTCTTCCACCTGCAAAATCTGCACGCCGCTGAATGGGTCCACCAGCACGCGGGCCGTCACCACGCCGCCGTTGGGGGTGTAGTGGATGGCGTTGTCCACCAGGTTGCGCACCAGCTCGCTCAGCAGCGTGGGGTTGCCGTCCATCAGGCATTCAGGCGGCACTTCGGAGGGGCCGTCGTAGCCCAGGTCGATCTGCTTGTCCATCGCACGGGGAACCGAGTCCTGCACCACCTCGGTCACGATGTGGGCCAGGTCGATGATTTCGGTCGGCAGGGTGCGGCCCGTGGTTTCGGCGCGGGCCAAGGCCAGCAGCTGGTTAACGGTGTGGGTGGCGCGCACGCTGGAGCGGGCAATCAGTTGCAGCGAGCGGTGGATTTCGGCGGGGCGGGTTTCGCGCTGCGCCATGTCGGCCTGCATGCGCAGCCCGGCCAGCGGGGTCTTGAGCTGGTGCGCCGCATCGGCCAGAAAGCGCTTCTGTGTGGTCAGCGAGGCCTTGAGGCGGTTGAGCAGGTCGTTGATGGAGGCCACCAGCGGGGCCACTTCTTCGGGCACAAACGATTCGTCCAGTGGGCTCAGGTCATCGGGCTTGCGGGCACGGATGCGCTGCTCCAGCTCGTTGAGCGGGCGGATGCCGCGCACCAGGGCCAGCCACACCAGCAGCACC
This sequence comes from uncultured Comamonadaceae bacterium, assembly GCA_937868695.1. Lineage (GTDB taxonomy): Bacteria > Pseudomonadota > Gammaproteobacteria > Burkholderiales > Burkholderiaceae_C > UBA2334. The sequence continues at coordinate 7,105 of CALMMY010000127.1, read as the reverse complement.
GCCAGCGGCAGAATGACGAACTGCGGCACCATCACACCCTTGATGATTTCGGTGGCCAGTGTGGAGCGTTTGGACAGGGTTTCGCCCACCTGCACCAACACGAGTTTGTCCGACTCGGATGAAAACTGCATCCAGGTGTAGGCGACACGCACGCCATCGCCCCGGATCACATCGTCCCTGAGCATGATGCGCCCCACCAACGCCGGTGTGTTGTCGGGGGGCGATGGAAAGTCGGACTCCCCCACGATGTGCTCGCCCCGCAGGCCCCTGACCTGGTAGTACACCAGGTCGGAATCGTCAGCCCGCAGCACCTCGCGTGCCTGGCCGTTGAGCGTGAACTTCACCCTGTCCTGCCTGACTTCCACAAACTGCATGATGGCTTGCAGGTTGTGCTCCAGGGCGCGGTCAAAGGGCTTGCCGGCAATGCCTTGGGCCACCAGCCAGGTCAGTGCCAGGCTCAGCGGCCACAGCAGCAGCAGGGGAGTCAGCATCCAGTCCAGGATTTCCCCGAACAGGCTGCGCTTTTCCCGCTGGAACAGCCCGAATGCGGTCAGGCCGGAGGGGTCTTCCTCAGTTGGGGATTTTTTCAAGGCAGTAACCCAGACCGCGCACGGTGGCGATGCGGATCGGCCCTTTTTCGATCTTCTTGCGCAGGCGGTGGATGTACACCTCGATGGCGTTGTTGCTCACTTCTTCGCCCCACTCGCACAGGCGTTCAACCAGCTGGTCCTTGCTGACCAGGCGGCCTGCGCGTTGCAGCAGCACTTCCAGCAGGCCGAGTTCGCGGGCGGAGAGTTCGACCATCTTGCCGTCGATGGTGGCGACGCGCCCGGCCTGGTCGTAGATCAGCGGGCCGTGCTTGATGGTGCTGCTGGCTCCGCCCATGCCCCGGCGGGTGAGGGCGCGCACGCGGGCTTCCAGCTCTTGCAGGCTGAAGGGCTTGGCCATGTAGTCGTCGGCCCCGTAGTCCAGCCCTTTGACGCGCGACTCGATGCTGTCGGCGGCGGTCAGAATGAGCACCGGCAGCACAGAGCCCCGTGAACGCAGGCGCTTGAGCACTTCCAGTCCGTGCATGCGCGGCAAGCCCAGATCGAGGATGAGCAGGTCGAATTCGTTGTTGGTCATCAGGGCGGCATCGGCTTCGGTGCCGCTGGCCACGTGATCCACTGCGGCACCTCCTGCCCGGAGGGTGCGCAACAGTCCATCGGCCAGAATCTGATCGTCTTCAGCTATGAGGATTCGCATCCATGTCTCCTACTGGTCAATATCCCTGCTGACTGGCTGAGATGAGGCCCGAATTTTAGTGCGCCCGTGCGCTGGTTTGCCTGTGTGCAGACCGCATCAGGCTCATGGTTTCCCCGTGTTGGCCTGGCGCTGCGGCATCAGCTGCCTGTGGCGTAGGCCTCCAGCCCCAGGGCCACCACGGTGGCCACATCGTTGCCCACCTGGGCCCTGAATTCTTCCTCCGCCTGGGCCACGGCCCGCCCGAAGGCATGCAGCCAGTCCAGTCCCAGCGGCGTGAAGGTGATGTGCCGCGCCCGTTTGTCCACCGGGTCGGGGCTGCGCGCCACCAGCCCCCAGGCGGCGCACTGGTCAATCAAATCGCCCATGGCCTGCTTGGACATGGCGGCCTGCTGGGCCAGCTCCGTCAGGCGTGCTCCGGCCAGTGGCAGGTGTCGAATCAGGTGGATGTGCGCGGCGCTGATCTGCTGGCGTGCAGCCAGATTGGACAGGGCGAGGGGCGTGCGTGCATCGGCGGCCATCAGCGACAGCACCCGCTGGTCAAACAGCTGCAAGGCCCGCCCCATCTGCAAGCCGAGGTGCATCTGCCGCCAAAGCAGCTCGGGCGGCAGGGGGGTGGATGCGGCGGGGGGATCAGAGCGATCTGGAGGGGTGGTCAAGGTGTGGAGCGACATGGGAAGGCGTGCCACGCAAGGGCATGGCGCACGCATTGGGATGAGAGATTTTAGTCAGGTAAACTGACTAAAAAACAGTTGTTTCCAAAGTATTGGGCTTGATACACTGCTGTACATGCATCCAGCACTGGCACTTGTCAGTGCAGGAGTTCCACCCCAACTTCACCGAGGACAACATCATGGAAACGCCTGTCAAAACCATCAACGCCGAGAAAAGCAAAGCCCTGCAAGCGGCGCTGGCACAGATTGAAAAACAGTTCGGCAAGGGCACCATCATGCGCTTGGGGGCCGGGGAGGTGATTGAAGACATCCAGGTGGTTTCCACTGGTTCCCTCGGGCTGGACGTGGCGCTGGGCGTGGGTGGCCTGCCGCGTGGCCGGGTGATTGAAATTTACGGCCCGGAGTCTTCGGGCAAAACCACCCTGACGCTGCAAGTGGTGGCCGAGATGCAAAAACTCGGCGGCGTGTGCGCCTTTGTGGATGCCGAGCACGCCCTGGACATCCAGTACGCCCAGGCATTGGGTGTGAATCTGCAAGAGATGCTCATTTCCCAGCCCGATACCGGCGAGCAGGCCCTGGAGATTGTGGACAGCCTGGTGCGCTCTGCCGCCGTGGATCTGATCGTGATCGACTCGGTGGCCGCACTCACGCCCAAGGCCGAGCTGGAGGGTGACATGGGTGATTCCTTGCCCGGCCTGCAGGCCCGCCTGATGAGCCAGGCGCTGCGCAAGCTCACCGCCACCATCAAAAAGGCCAATTGCACGGTCATTTTCATCAACCAGATCCGCATGAAGATCGGTGTGATGTTCGGCAGCCCCGAAACCACCACGGGTGGCAACGCGCTCAAGTTCTACGCTTCGGTGCGCCTGGATATTCGCCGGGTGGGCAACATCAAAAAGGGCGAGGATGTGATCGGCAGCGAAACCAAGGTCAAGGTGGTGAAGAACAAGGTGGCCCCACCGTTCAAAACGGCCGAGTTCGACATTCTGTACGGCGAAGGCATCAGCCGTGAAGGGGAGATCATCGACTTGGCCGTGGCCGCCAACCTCGTGGACAAATCGGGTGCCTGGTACGCCTACCAAGGCGAAAAAATTGGCCAGGGGCGCGACAACGCGCGCGAGTTTTTGCGTGAAAACCCCATGCTGGCTTATGAAATTGAAAACAAGGTGCGTGCTTCGCTGGGCGTGCCGCTGTTGCCCGCGCCCCTGGTGCCATCGCCGGGATTGGGCGGGGCCAAGGCCGCTGACTGAGCGTGGGCCGGTTCACGCAGCCCGGGTCGCCTGTGCGCAACACTTCCCTCCATCGCGGGGTTTCACTCAAGGGGCGTGCCCTGAGGCTGTTGGCCATGCGCGAGCATTCCCGTGCCGAGTTGAAGGCCAAGCTGGCCGTGCATGCCACACCGTCCGAAGATCTGGATGCCTTGCTGGATGAGCTCTCTGCCCAAGGCTGGCTCAGCGATGAGCGGGCGGCCTTGAGCTTGGTGCGCAGCAAGGCGCAACAGTGGGGGAGTCGGCGGCTCAAGCAGGCCTTGCAAAACAAAGGCGTGGGTGCGGAGGTGATCACCGAGGCCATGTCTGGCCTGTCCGACACCGAGGTGCATCGGGCGGCCCATTTGTGGCAACGAAAATTTGGCTCCCCTCCCGCCGATGCCACGGAGCGTGCCAGACAGATGCGGTTTTTGCTGGCCAGGGGCTTCAGCAGCGCCACGGTGACACTGACGCTCAAAAAAGCGGCCAGCATCGCATGTGGCGAATGGCCGGAAGATGCCGATGCGATAACAGGTGGGTAAGGTGCAGCCCAACCCGGCTGAACTTACAGTCCGAACATCAGTTGCAGGTTCTGCACCGCCGCACCACTGGCCCCTTTGCCCAGGTTGTCCAGTCTGGCCACCAGCAGGGCCTGGCGGTGGGTGGGATTGCCATACACCCGAATTTCCAGCTTGTTGGTGTCGTTCAGGGCCAGTGCGTCCAGCTTGGCGTTGGCGGTGGGTGGCTCCACGCTCACCATGCCGCCCCAGGCTTTGGACGGGGCATAGTGGTTGAGCAGAGCCTGTTGCAGATCGTCAGCGGTCACGCTGCCGTTCAGTTCATCCAGGTGCAGTGGCAGCTGAACCAGCATGCCTTGCTTGAAGTTGCCAACAGAGGGGACAAACAGCGGACGGCGTGTCAGGCCGGTCATGGCCATGATTTCAGGCAGGTGCTTGTGCTCCAGGCCCAGCGCATACAGCTCGAACAACGGTGCTGTGCCTGCCTCGTAGGCCTCGATCATGGTGCGGCCTCCGCCCGAGTAGCCGCTGACGCAGGGCAGCGTGACTGGGAAATCCGGGGCGATGAGTCCGGCATCGACCAGCGGGCGCAACAGGGCAATGGCCCCTGTTGCGTAACAGCCGGGGTTGGCCACGCGCTCGGCTTGAATCACGGCTTCGCGCTGGCTGGCGGCCAGCTCAGGAAAGCCGTACACCCAGCCGGGTGACACGCGGTGTGCGGTGGATGCATCGATCACACGGGGACTGGTCTGACCTTGGGCCTTGAGCGCATCGACCATGGCCACCGTTTCTTTGGCTGCATCGTCGTGCAGACACAGAATGACCACGTCGGCGGCGGACAGCAAATCGCGCTTGGCATCGGGGTTTTTGCGCTGGTCGTGGGCAATACTCAATACCTGTACGGCAGGCATGTTGGCCAGCCGCTCGCGTATTTGCAGACCCGTGGTGCCTGCTTCGCCATCAATAAATACCTTGGTCATGCGTCAATCTTTCGGCAATCTGGGATGGTCGGGGAAGTTCGTACTTGACTGTCAGTTTCAGACAAGTTATGTGCATTCCACCATGATACAGTGCGATTTGGTGTGTTAAGCGCCCACATTTCGTGACTCCGTGCAGCGGTCGTTCACTGACTTCACCCATCTCAGTCCGTTCGGCCGACGCGTTCACTTTCGACTCTTGAGAGACCATCCATGAAGATTCATGAGTACCAAGCCAAGGAAATCTTGCGCAGTTTTGGTGTGCCCGTGCCGCGCGGCATTCCCGCATTCACAGTTCAAGAAGCGGTAGAAGCCGCACAGAAACTGGGTGGTCCTGTCTGGGTCGTCAAGGCACAGATCCACGCCGGTGGCCGTGGCAAGGGCGGTGGTGTCAAAGTTGCCAAGTCGGTTGACGATGTCAAGCGTCTGGCTGGTGACATTCTGGGCATGCAGCTCAAAACCCACCAGACTGGCCCCGAAGGTCAGAAAGTCCGTCGCCTCTATATTGAAGACGGCGCAGACATTCAAAAAGAATACTACGTGTCGGTTGTGACCGACCGTGCCACCCAGAAAGTGGCGTTCATTGCCTCCAGCGAAGGCGGCATGGACATCGAAGAAGTGGCCCACTCCACTCCCGAAAAAATCATCACCGTGTTTGTCGATCCCCTGGTTGGTCTGACCGATGCGCAGGCCCAGGAAATCGCCAGTGGCATCGGCATGCCAGCCGACTCGATGGCCCAGGCTACCGATGTGTTCCAGAAGCTCTACAAGTGCTACATGGAAACCGATGCATCACTGGTCGAAATCAACCCGCTGAACCGCGACAGCAAGGGCAACATCATCGCCCTGGATGCCAAGTTCAACTTCGACTCCAACGCCCTGTTCCGCCTGCCCGAAATCGTTGCGCTGCGCGATCTGGACGAGGAAGATCCTGCCGAAGTCGAGGCTTCCAAGTTCGATCTGGCCTACATCAGCCTGGATGGCAACATTGGCTGCCTGGTGAACGGTGCCGGTCTGGCCATGGCCACGATGGACACCATCAAGCTGTTCGGCGCTGAGCCTGCCAACTTCCTGGACGTGGGCGGTGGCGCTACCCCCGAGAAGGTGACCGAAGCCTTCAAGATCATGCTGAAGAACCCCAAAGTCAAGGCCATTCTGGTCAACATCTTCGGCGGCATCATGAAGTGCGACACCATCGCCACCGGCGTGATCACCGCCTGCAAGGCCGTGAACCTGTCCGTGCCACTGGTGGTGCGCATGAAGGGTACCAACGAAGAGCTGGGCAAGAAGATGCTGGCCGAATCCGGCCTGCCCATCATCAGTGCCGACACCATGGCCGAAGCGGCCCAACAAGTGGTTGCAGCCGTCAAGTAAGGAGCCGACATGTCCATTTACATCAATAAAGACACCAAAGTCATTACCCAAGGCATCACCGGCAAAACCGGTCAGTTCCACACTGAAAAGTGCCAGGAGTACGCAAACGGCAAGAACTGCTTCGTAGCGGGTGTGAACCCCAAAAAGGCAGGCGAGAAGATTTTCAACATTCCAATCTACGCCAGCGTCAAAGAAGCTGCCTCTGAAACCGGAGCCACTGTTTCCGTGATCTACGTGCCTCCAGCTGGCGCGGCTGCTGCCATCTGGGAAGCCGTGGAAGCCGATCTGGATCTGGCAATCTGCATCACCGAAGGCATTCCAGTCCGCGACATGCTGATGGTGCGCAACAAGATGAAGGCCAAGGAAGCAGCCGGTGGCAAGCGCACCCTGCTGCTGGGCCCCAACTGCCCCGGTCTGATCACTCCCGATGAAATCAAGATCGGCATCATGCCCGGTCACATTCACCGCAAAGGCCGCATTGGTGTGGTGTCCCGCTCCGGTACGCTGACGTACGAAGCCGTGGCTCAGCTGACCGAAATCGGTCTGGGCCAGTCTTCTGCCGTCGGTATCGGTGGAGACCCCATCAACGGTCTGAAGCACATCGATGTGATGAAGGCGTTCAATGACGATCCCGATACCGATGCCGTGATCATGATCGGTGAAATCGGTGGCCCCGATGAAGCTGAAGCCGCCCGCTGGTGCAAAGAAAACATGAAGAAACCCATCGTGGGCTTCATCGCTGGTGTCACAGCCCCTCCCGGCAAACGCATGGGCCACGCAGGCGCCCTGATTTCTGGTGGGGCAGATACGGCTGATGCCAAGCTGGCTGTGATGGAAGAGTGTGGCTTTACCGTCACACGCAACCCATCCGAAATGGCCCGTTTGCTGAAGAAAATGCTTTGATCGACAGCATGGCGATCATGCCAACGTGAACATCAATCCCACTTCGGTGGGATTTTTTTATGGTGCATGAAAACCATTCATTGTCACTTCATGTGCATTCTTACCTTGTGATGCAATGCGGTGTCTGATACTGTCGCTTTGCCGCGCTATATGGTGACGAATCATTTCGC
>CALMMY010000126.1 GCA_937868695.1 uncultured Comamonadaceae bacterium | reverse complement strand
GAATTCACCGCCAAGAAAACCGAGCTGCTTAAAAAACTGCTTTGAGTGGTGGCTGGTTTTCCGCTGTCTTGTGTCGGGTCTGTCTAGCAACGCACCATGTCTGAATCCTCGCCCCAACGGGCTTACCGTGCGGCCTGTCCGGGCTGTGGGGCACCCGTGTCGTTCCGCAGCGCGCAATCGTCGCATGCGGTGTGCGGCTATTGCCAGAGCACGGTGGTGCGCAATGGCGAGGTGCTGTCGCGCACCGGCAAGATGGCCGAGCTGTTCGACGACCATTCCCTGGTGCAGATCGGGGCCACCGGCAAGGTGGCTGCGGCCAAAGATGCGGGTGGCAGTGCCACCGTGGGCTTTGTGGTGGTGGGGCGGCTGCAATACCAGTCCAGCCAGGGCGTGTGGACCGAATGGGCGGTGTTGCAGGACGATGGCGAAACCGCCTTCCTGAGCGAGGACAACGGCAGTTATGTCTATGCCCGGCCACGCCAGATCAAGCGGGCGCTGCCCGACCCCAAGCACTTCCGGCTGGGGGCCACCACGGCGATGGAAGGGCGCAGCTACAGCATCACCAGCATTGAGCAGGTCATTCTGCGCTCGGCCGAAGGCGAGCTGACCCACCTGCCCGAACCGGGACGCTCGTTCACCGTGGTGGAGCTGCGCAGCCAGGGTGATACCGGCGCAACCGGCGGCGCTGCGGGTGGTGGCTCTGGCGGCGGAGCGGGCAGCGTGCTCACGCTGGACTACGGCCCCACCTTGGCGGGCCTGCCGGTGTCGGTCACCCTGGGCCAGGAAGTGCAGTTGCCCGATCTGGCCATGACCGGGCTCAAAACCGAATCTGCCCGCGAAGAAAAAGGCCGCCAGTTCGATTGCCCGGCCTGCGGCGCGCCGGTGACGGTGGAGCTGAGCAGCACCAAGAGCCTGACCTGTGCCTCGTGCCACAGCCTGATCGACCTGAGCAAGGGTGTGGGGGCCGAGCTGCTGCAAGCCCGCCAGGATGAGCCCGTCGAGCCCCTGATTGCCCTGGGCACCACCGGGCGCATGCAGGGCCAGGAATGGCAGGTGGTGGGCTTTCAGCACCGCATGGGCACCGAGCCCGATGATCCCGACGAGCACTTCGGCTGGAGCGAGTACCTGCTGTACAACGCGCAGCGCGGCTTCCAGTTTCTGGTGGATGCCGAAGACGGCTGGAGCCTGGTCAAGCCCACCACTGGCGCACCCGTGCTGGCTGCCGGAGGCCAGAGTGCAACCTACCTTGGCACCAAATACACCCTGCAATGGGCCTACAAGGCCGAAACCAACTACGTGGCGGGTGAGTTCTACTGGCCCGTGCAGCGCGGCCAGAAAACCTTCAACCGCGACTTCATTTCGGGCCAGAGCCTGCTGTCGCAGGAAGAGTCACCCACCGAGGTGGTCTGGTCCAGCGGAAGGCGTGTGCAGGCCAAGCTGGTGGCCGATGCCTTTGGCCTGCAAGACAAGCTGGCGCTGATGGCCCGCCAGGATGCCGGGCCGGTGTCCAGTGCCAGCGGCATGAACAAGATGGTGATCTTCATCGTCATCCTGCTCATCGTTTTGCTGCTGGTCTGGCTCAACAGCCGGGACGACTGCGATCCCAACGTGCAGAACTGCGCCACCTCCAGCGG
>CALMMY010000125.1 GCA_937868695.1 uncultured Comamonadaceae bacterium | reverse complement strand
TCTGCCCCGGTGGGTGCGCCAAACTGATCGTTGATTACAGTCAGGCGTTCGCGGTCTTTGGCCAGTTTGAGCATGGTTTTGGCAAAGTTGCCGCCACGCGCGGCATACACCCAACTGGTGCGAAAGATGAGGTGGAGACAGCCGCTGGCGGCAATCCCCCGCTCGCCTTCGAGCTTGGTTTGCCCGTACACCCCCAGAGGGCCGGTGGCATCGGTTTCCAGCCAAGGCTGCGTGCCACTGCCGTCAAACACGTAGTCGGTGCTGTAGTGAACCAGCCATGCACCCAAGGCAGCGGCCTCTCGCGCCAGCACGGTGGGTGCCTGGGCATTGAGGCAACGGGCCAGCTCCGGCTCACTTTCAGCTTTGTCCACAGCAGTGTGGGCGGCGGCGTTGACGATCACGTCAGGGCGCAGTGTGCGCACGGTGCGGGCCAAGCCCTCCAGATCAGTGAGGTCACCGCACAAGGGCTGTCCATCAGCGGTGAATCCACCCTGGCGATCCAGTGCAGTCACCGTACCCAGCGGGCTGAGGCTGCGTTGCAGCTCCCAACCGACCTGGCCATTTTTCCCGAGCAAAAGAATGTTCATTTGCCGACTGTGTCTGCGGTATCACCATACTGCTTGCCCACCCACTCCCGGTAAGCACCGCTTTGTACGTGTGTGACCCAATCGGGGTTATCCAGATACCACTGCACGGTTTTTCTGATACCCGTCTCAAAGGTTTCGGCGGGCCTCCAGCCCAGTTCGCGCTCCAGCTTGCGGGCATCAATGGCATAGCGACGGTCGTGACCAGGACGGTCGGTGACGTAGGTGATCTGGGTGGCGTAGCTGCTGCCATCTGCCTTGGGGCGGAGATCATCGAGCAACGCGCACACAGTGTGAACGATGTCGAGGTTGGGCTTTTCGTTCCAGCCGCCAACGTTGTAGGTTTCGCCCAGCTTGCCCGCTTCCAGCACGCGGCGGATGGCGCTGCAATGGTCTTTCACATAGAGCCAATCGCGGATTTGCATGCCATCGCCGTACACCGGCAGGGGTTTGCCTGCGAGGGCGTTGACGATCATCAGCGGAATGAGCTTTTCGGGGAAGTGGTACGGCCCGTAGTTGTTGCTGCAATTGGTCGTGACCACGGGCAGACCGTAGGTGTGGTGCCAGGCACGCACGAGGTGGTCGCTGGCGGCCTTGCTGGCACTGTAGGGGCTGTTGGGCTCGTAGGGGTGGTCTTCTGTGAAAGCGGGATCGTCTTTACCCAAGCTGCCGTACACCTCGTCGGTGCTGACATGCAGGAAGCGGAATGCGTCTTTTTCGGTAGCTGGCAGAGCCTTCCAGTATTGAGCTGTCGCCTCCAATAGTTTGAAAGTGCCGACCACATTCGTCTGTATGAAGTCTCCTGGGCCGTGGATGCTGCGATCCACATGGCTTTCGGCGGCAAAGTTGACAATGGCACGTGGCTGGTGTGTCGCCAGCAACCGACTCACCAAGTCGGCATCACCAATGTCGCCATGCACAAAAATGTGCGCGGGGTTGCCTTGCAGACTGGACAGGGTTTCGAGGTTGCCAGCGTATGTGAGCTTGTCGAGGTTGACAACAGGCTCCGAAGATCCAGCCAACCAGTCCAGAACAAAATTGGCACCAATAAAACCAGCGCCGCCAGTGACGAGAATCATGATGGTTGTTGTGTGAAATGTGTGCCATGACGGCGAATGACAGAGCCGATGCGACCCCGCCTAACCTGAAACCATTATCTCAGGCCCCCGTTCGCTGTACACACTTCCAATACAAACAACGGCAGCTGCCTGCGGACGCCATGACGCACATCAGAAGTGCGGCACACGCTGAAGCGGCGCAACCTGCCACTGGCCGCACTGCGCATCAGAAATGAATTCCCCGCATCATTTGCTGCATGGCCACGGCTTCGGGAGAAAGCTGGGGCTTGCTGGCTTTGTCACCCTTGGCTGCGGCCGAGTCGGGGAACATGCGGAAGCTGGTGTTCATCACAATCTGTGCAATGCGGGGCACCAGTGCATGCAACACCTGCCCGGTGATGCCCAACCGGGTTGCCACACGCACGGGTTTGTAGATGCAGGCCTGGGCGATCATGTCGGCGGCCTCTTCGGGCTCCAGCGTGGGCACGTTGTTGTAAATCTTGGTGGGCGCAATCATGGGTGTGCGCACCAGAGGCATGTTGATGGTGCTGAAGGTAATGCCCACATCGGCAAACTCGCTGCTGGCGCAGCGTGTCCAGGCATCCAGCGCGGCTTTGCTGGCCACATAGGCCGAGAACCTCGGGGCGTTCGTCAGCACGCCAATCGAGCTGATGTTGACCACATGGCCTTTGCGCTTGGCCGTCATGCCCGGCAAAAATCCCATCGTCACGCGCAAACAGCCAAAGTAGTTGAGCTGCATGGTGCGCTCGTAGTCATGGAAGCGGTCATAACTGCCCTCGATGGCGCGGCGGATGCTGCGGCCTGCGTTGTTGATGAGGAAGTCAACCCCACCGTGATCGGCAATCACCTGCTTCACAAACCGGTCGCAATCGGCCATGTCGGCAATGTCCGTGGCATAGGCAATGAACTGGTAGCCCTTGGCCTGGGCCTCGGCACAGGCTTCATCCAGCTTGGCCTGGTCACGCCCGCAAATGAGGGTGATGGCCCCGGCTTCGGCAAACTTGTGGGCAGCAGCCAGACCAATGCCCGAGCTGCCACCGGTCACCAGCACCACTTTGCCACCAACGGTGCCTTTGAGTGTTCGGTCGATGTGCAGATCGGGATCGAGGTGACGCTCCCAGTAGTCCCACAGTTTCCAGGCGTAGTCCTTCAGGTTGGGGCATTCCACACCACTGCCTTTGAGCATGGCATCGGTGTCGCGCCGGTCAAAGCGGGTGGGGTAATTGATGAAGGTCAGGATGTCGTCGGGCAACCCCAAGTCTTGCATGACGGCATTGCGCACCCTGCGCACCGGAGCCAGCGCCATCAACCCTTTCTTCACGCCCCTGGGAATGAAGCCGAGCAAGGCGGCATTCACAAACAGGTTCATGCGCGGTGCATGCGCCGCCCGGCTGAAAATATCGAGCACATCACCCACGCGGTAACCCACCGGATCAACCAAGTGGAAGCAACGGCCCGCTGTGCCCGGCTGATGGCTGATGTGGGCCAGCGCGTTGACCACAAAATCCACCGGCACGATGTTGATGCGACCACCCTCCAGACCCACACTCGGCATCCAGGGCGGGAGAATCTGCCGCATGCGCTGAATCAGCTTGAAGAAGTAGTAAGGGCCGTCGATTTTGTCCATCTCGCCCGTGGTGCTGTCACCCACCACCATCGCGGGGCGGTACACGGTCCAGGGCAGCCGACACTCTTTGCGCACGATTTTTTCGCTCTCGTGCTTGGTCTTGAAATAGGGGTGATCCAGCCCCTCAGCCTCGTCGAACATGTCCTCACGGAACACCCCTTCGTATAACCCTGCGGCGGCGATGGAAGACACATGGTGAAAGTGTCCGGCCCCAATGGCATGGGCCAGTTCCACGGCGTTGCGGGTGCCGTCAATATTCACAGCGACCTGGCTGTCTTCGTCGGCTCCCAGGTCGTACACGGCAGCCAGATGGTGGAAATGATCGACCTTGCCCTTGAGCAGCTTCACATCGGCGGCCGACACACCCAACCCAGGCAGGGTCAGGTCGCCATGAATAGCGACAGCACGGGTCTGCGCCTTGGCGGTAGTCAGTCCCCAGTAGGCATGCAGGTCGGCCACTTTGGCGGCACTTTCTGCCCGCAACAGGAAGTAAACCGTCGTCCCTTTGCGTTCCAGCAGTTTTTTGACCAGTCGCTTGCCGATGAAGCCGGTGGCTCCCGTGATGAAATAGTGCATGTGTCAGTCTCCAGAAAGATGTGTTGCATTCTGCCAAACAATGATGCAGCCAGACTTCAGAACAAACCCGCGATCCACACCGGCAAACACCTCTACCGCGCTAGTTGCCAGCCCCTAAACACGCACCCCCACCTTGCGTACATTGGACACATGCCGCAAGCCATCGGGTTTGCAAAAAACCTTTCATCCCCATTCAAGCCGGAGGCCATCATGGTCAAAAAATTGCAAAAATCCTCTTCCAAGCAACAAGCCGATGCTGGCGGCACCAGCCCATTGGCCAGTGCCGTGAAAGACTCTGCCCAGCAAATCTGGCTGGCAGGTCTGGGTGCTTTTTCCAAAGCCCAGCAAGAGGGAAGCAAAGCATTCGACAGTTTGGTCAAAGAAGGTCTGACGGTTCAGCGCAAAACCCAGGCTGTGGCCGAAGAGCGCATCTCGGATGCCACCAGCCGCATGACATCCATGGCCAACGACATCACCGCCAAAGCCAACGGCCAGTGGGACAAACTGGAAAGCATTTTTGAGGATCGCGTGGCCCGCACCCTGAACAAACTGGGCGTGCCTTCGGCCCAGGATATCGAAGCCCTGATTGCCCGCATCGACGAACTCAACCAGAACGTACAAAAGTTGCAACCCAAGGCAGCCCCCAAAGCAGCGGTGAAGGCGGCACCCAAGGTTGAAGTGGCCGAAGCAGAAGAAGCACCCGCCAAGCCAGCCACCCCCAAGCGCGCCCCGGCACGCAAAGCCGCAGCGGCCACAGCCGACCAGCCAGCAGCCACCAAACGCCCAGCTGCACGCAAGGCAGCCAAAGCAGAAACCGCAGCTGCCGACACCACCGACAGCTCTGCTGCCAACACGCCGGTCTGAAGCAGCGCTCCCCAGGTGGGGCGTGGACACTCCAGAGGCCACCCCCACCGCACACCCTGACAGGCATGGACAGCCTGTCCCCAAAGCCGCTCGGGCCGAAGTTTGCACCACCGCAAGCATTCAGCCAGAGCGGCTTTGTCACGTCTATGCACCATGCTGCAACGCAGCATGACAAAAGCACACAGAAACCTACACTCGGCCTGACATGACCACCATCCACCCTGCCCCGCACCTTGCATGCCCGTCCCAACATGCTTCAGCCAGCATGCCCGATGCAGCCCGCCCACCGGCCAGGGTCGCGCTGGCTCTGGCCGGTGGCGGGCCATTGGGAGCCATTTACGAAATCGGGGCACTGTGCGCCATTGCCGAGACCTTGCAAGGCGTGGACTTCAACCACTGCAACCACTACGTGGGCGTGTCGGCAGGCGGGTTCATCGCCGCAGCGTTGGCCAACGGCATGACTCCGCGCGAGCTGTGCCAGCTGTTCATATCCAACCAATCGCACCAGGGGGACACCTTCGATCCCGCCTGGCTCATGCGCCCGGCCTACGCTGAAATTGCCCATCGCCTGCTGCAAATACCTGGTCTGGGCCTGCAATCACTCAAGGCATGGACATTGGGGCGCAGACCCCTCATCAGCGCCCTGGAAAAAATGGCCCCGGCTCTGCCCACTGGGCTGTTCAGCAACGAGGAAGTCCACCGGCAACTGGCCAAACTGTTCTCCCAGCCTGGGCGCACCAACGACTTCCGCCAGCTCAAGCACCGGCTCACCCTGGTGGCCACCCACCTCGACAGCGGCGATGCCGCCCCCTTCGGGCGCGAAGGCTGGGATCATGTGCCCATCTCCCGCGCCATTGCCGCCAGTGCCGCCCTGCCCGGTCTGTTTCCACCTGTGGAAATTGACGGCAAGTTCTACGTGGACGGTGCGCTCAAAAAAACCATGCACGCCAGCGTGGCCCTCGAAGAAGGTGTGGATGTGATGTTTTGCCTCAACCCGCTGGTGCCCTTTGATGCCAGCCAGCCCGATGTCCGCCGCGTCGGCAGTGGGCAAGGCAAGCCCATTCCATCGATGGTGGAAGGCGGCTTCCCGGCGGTGATGAGCCAGACCTTCCGCAGCATGATCCACTCCCGGTTGGAACTGGGCATGAAGCAATATGAGCGCAGCTACCCCGATACCGCCATCGTGCTCATTGAGCCCGACCACCGCGATGCCGAACTGTTTTTGGCCAACACCTTCAGCTACCGCCAACGCCGCGAGCTGGCCGAACACGCTTACCAGCAAACCCGGCAATGGCTGCGCAGCCAGTACACCAGCCTTTCACACAGGCTGCACCCGCATGGCATCACGCTGGATCGGCGCGTACTTGACGACAACACCCGCCACCTGCTGACCTCGTCTCCCGAAGATGCGGCGGACAACCAGGCACAACCGACCAACCTGTCGCGCCGCGACAGGCTCAACCAGGCACTTCACAGGCTGCAAAACAGCGTGGATGACTTGAATCACGCACTGGCCCACCACGCCATCGGCCCCCGCTGATCGGGCGCAGAAACGTGACGGCCTTTTGACATACCCACATTGACCACACAGCCGAAAGCACCACTGATGACCAAAAAACCGCCACGCCGCACAGCCGAGCGCATTCTCGAAGTCACGCTGGATCTGTTCAACCGCTTTGGCGAACCCAATGTCTCCACCACACTCATTTCCGCCGAAATGGGCATCAGTCCCGGCAACCTGTACTACCACTACCCGGCCAAAGACGAACTCATCAACGCGCTGTACGCCCGCTATGAACAGAGCCTGACCGAAATCCTCATGGCCAGCGACGATGTGCGCAATGTCGAAGATGCCTGGTTCTTCATGCACACCCTGTTCGAGCGCATCTGGCACCACCGCTTTCTGTACCGCGACCTGTCCGACCTGCTGAGCAAAAACCGCCGCCTGGAAATGCAGTTCCAGCACATGGTGCGCCAGAAGTCGCGGGCCATCCGCGCCATGCTCGATGCGATGGGCCGCGCGGGCAGCCTGCGCCTGGATGCCCGCGAACTCGACACCACCGCCAACTGCATGGTGGTGGTGCTGACCTACTGGCTCAACTTTGAATATGCACGCGACCCCCGCCGTGCCCTCGAACCCGAAAACGCACAAGCGGCCCTGTTGCGCGGTGCGGCCCATGTGCTCAACCTGCTGGCCCCCTACATGGAGCCAGCCCAGCGCGAACACCTGCTGACCCTCACCGGAGCCTACGGTCAGTCACACCCGTGAATGCCAACCGGGCGGCAACCCGTTGCGCCAGCTTGACCAACATCAAAAGATGGACAATTTGGCATGCCGCACCACCTGCCCGTGTCAGCTTGGTAACGCAAAATCGGAGGTGGTGGTCGCACCGCCCACACCTGATTGGGCCGCGACCACCGGCTGGAACAAAAATATTCGGAGACAGGCATGGCCAAATGGGCAAAATTTCCGCAACTGGGAGAATTCAGTTACACCGCAACTTCGGTCAGAAAACATTGGTCGCGGTTGCACGCCAGCGACTGCGAGCCCTGCCCTTCTGCACAGGCGGAACTGTCTGCCTGGGCCCTGTTCCACAACGGTGACTTCGAGGCGGCCACAGAAGCGGGGCTGAAGGCTGGCGGCAGCGGCATCACCGCAGCCAACAAGGCCACCTGCATTTACGCCAACTACCTCGAACCCAAAGAGAGCAAGCGGATTGATCTCTTCATGGCTGCGGCCCTGCGGGCCGAAGCACAGCAGGCCGACAACCCCGACAACATCAACGCCTGGTATCTGCAAGCCTATGCGCTGGGCCGCTACAGCCAGGGCATCAGCGTGGCGCGGGCACTGGCCGAAGGACTGGGCACCAAAGT
>CALMMY010000124.1 GCA_937868695.1 uncultured Comamonadaceae bacterium | reverse complement strand
TCGATGCGCTGTGCAGCTTCTTCCTGGTTCAGGGAGAAGCGCAGCATCATGGCCGCACTCAGGATGGTCGCCAGTGGGTTGGCTATGCCTTTGCCTGCTATGTCAGGGGCGCTGCCGTGGCTGGGTTCGTACAAGCCTTGTCCATGTGCGTTCAGGCTGGCCGATGGCAGCATGCCGATGGAGCCGGTCAGCATGGAGGCTTCATCGCTCAGAATGTCGCCAAACATGTTGCCAGTGACCACCACATCGAATTTTTTGGGCGCGCGCACCAGTTGCATGGCTGCGTTGTCCACGTACATGTGCTCCAGCTGCACATCGGGGTACTGGGCATGCACTTCAGTCACCACATCTTTCCAGAACTGGAAAGTTTCCAGCACATTGGCTTTGTCCACGCTGGTGACTTTGTTGTTGCGCTTGCGGGCCGCCTGGAATGCAACATGTGCAATGCGCTCGATTTCCGGCTTGCTGTAGCGCATGGTGTCAAAGGCTTCTTCCGCGCCGGGGAAATGGCCGTCTGTGGCAATGCGCCGCCCACGGGGTTGGCCAAAGTAAATATCACCCGTCAGCTCACGGATGATGAGAATGTCCAGTCCGGCAATCAGCTCTGGCTTCAGGCTGGATGCACCCACCAGCTGCTCGTAGCAGATGGCAGGTCGGAAATTGGCAAACAGGCCCATGTGCTTGCGCAGGCCCAGGATGGCTTGCTCGGGGCGCAGGGGGCGGTCAAGTTTGTCGTACTTCCAGTCGCCCACCGCACCAAACAGCACGGCATCGGCCGCCATTGCCAGCTTCAGTGTGGACTCGGGCAAGGGGTGGCCGTGGGCTTCGTAAGCTGCACCACCCACCAATGCGGATTCCATCTCAATCGACAGGTCGAGCGCCTTGAGCACATTGACCGCTTGGGCCACGATTTCGGTGCCAATGCCGTCACCGGGAAGAACTGCAATTTTCATGATTTCAATGTTGAGACAGCTGCCCTTGCTGATTTGATCAGCGCAAACAGCCAATTTTCAGATGATGATGGTCGGGAGGTTGCGAACTGCTCGCTGTTCAGGCACCCGGCAGCATGGTATGGGCCAGCCACGGTTTGGTGGTCAGTCGCTGGTTTTCAAAGGCTTTGATTTTTTCGCTTTGTCGCAAGGTCAGGCCGATGTCATCCAGGCCGTTGAGCAGACAGTATTTGCGGAAGGCTTGGACTTCGAACGGAATTTCTTCGCCCTGGGGTTTGACGATGACCTGGCGCTCCAGATCCACCGTGAGTGAATAGCCTGGAAAAGCCAGTACTTCATCAAACAACTGGGCCACCACCGCTTCGGGGAGCACGATGGGCAGCAGGCCGTTCTTGAAGCAGTTGTTGAAGAAAATATCGGCGTAACTGGGGGCAATCAAGGCCCGAAAACCGTATTGCTCAATGGCCCAGGGGGCGTGTTCGCGGCTGGAGCCACAGCCAAAATTTTTGCGCGCCAGCAAAATGGAGGCACCTTGGTAACGCGGCTGGTTCAGTGCGAAGTCGGGGTTGGGCTGGCGACTGGCCAAATCTTGCCCAGGATAGCCCGCGTCCAGATAGCGCCATTCGTCAAACAGGTTGGGGCCAAAGCCGGTTTTGCGGATGGATTTGAGAAATTGCTTGGGAATGATGGCATCGGTATCCACATTCTCGCGATCCATCGGCGCGACCAGACCCTTGTGTACGGTGAACTTGTTCATGCTTATTTCCTGGCTGCGCCTTCGATCTTTTCGCCTGCTTTTTGAATATCTTGGCCCACGCCCTTGACCGTGTTGCAGCCCGAAAGGGCGAGTGCGAGTGCAATGCCAATCAATCCCATCATTTTGCTCATGCTGTGCTCCTTCTCAAGCCAGGGTGCGGATATCAACAAAGTGCCCATGCACGGCAGCGGCGGCGGCCATTGCGGGACTGACCAGGTGTGTGCGACCTCCCGCACCCTGGCGGCCTTCAAAATTGCGGTTGCTGGTGCTGGCGCAACGCTCGCCGGGTTCCAGCCGGTCTGCGTTCATGGCCAGGCACATGCTGCAGCCGGGCTCTCGCCATTCAAAGCCAGCGGCTTTGAAGATCTCATGCAAACCTTCGCGCTCGGCTTGCTCTTTTACCAGTCCTGAACCCGGTACAACCAGTGCCTGTTTGACATTGCTGGCGATTTTGCGGCCCAGTTTTTTGACAATGGCAGCGGCTTCGCGCATGTCTTCAATGCGGCTGTTGGTGCAGGAGCCGATGAAAACCTTGTCCACATGGATATCAGCCAGCAGCTTGCCAGGTTGCAGATTCATGTAGGTCAGGGCGCGCTCCATTGCGCTGCGCTTGTTGGCATCTTTTTCTTTGTCGGGATCGGGAACGCGGGCATCGATACCCAGCACCATTTCGGGTGATGTACCCCAAGTGACCTGGGGCACAATTTGTGCGGCATCCAGCTCGATCACGGCATCGAAGTGTGCATCTGAGTCGGAATGCAGGGTCTGCCAGTAGGCCACGGCTTGATCCCATTCCACGCCAGTGGGGGCAAGGGGGCGGCCCTTGATGTATTGAATGGTTTTCTCATCCACAGCCACCAGGCCTGCGCGGGCACCACCTTCAATGGCCATGTTGCAAACGGTCATGCGACCTTCGATGCTCAATGCACGGATGGCCGAACCCGCGAACTCCATGGTGTAGCCCGTTCCACCAGCCGTACCAATGCGGCCAATGATGGCCAGCACAATGTCCTTGGCGGTACAACCGGGTGAGAGTGTGCCATCGACCTTGATCAGCATGTTCTTGGCTTTTTTGGCCAAGAGTGTTTGCGTGGCCATGACATGCTCAACTTCGCTGGTGCCGATGCCGTGAGCCAGTGCGCCAAATGCACCGTGTGTGCTGGTGTGGCTGTCACCGCACACCACTGTCATGCCGGGCAAGGTGGCTCCGTTTTCGGGGCCAATCACATGCACGATGCCTTGGCGCTTGGACATGAACGGAAAGAAGGCGGCTGCACCGTACTCCGCAATGTTGTCATTGAGCGTGGTGATTTGCTCTTTGCTGATGGGGTCGGTGATGCCGTCGTAACCCAGCTCCCAGCCTGTGGTTGGGGTGTTGTGGTCGGCTGTGGCCACGATGGAGCTGACTCGCCACACTTTGCGTCCAGCCTGGCGCAGCCCTTCAAAAGCCTGGGGACTGGTGACTTCATGCACCAGATGGCGGTCGATGTAAAGAATGGCGGTGCCGTCTTCTTCGGTGTGGACAACGTGCTCGTCCCAGATCTTGTCGTAAAGGGTGCGTCCCATGGCTTGTGTTCCTTCGTGAAGTCGGTGATTTTATGCGGCTCTGTGCATGTCCCGGCCTGTCGTTGGTTCGGGTTGCTGGACGGGGTCATTGCCCATGTAAAAAGCCCGCCCGGTGTTGCCACCGGGCGGGCTCAATTGATTGGCTGATCTGCAAATCAGCTGACTTCAGTGCTTACTTGGTGGCGGGCACGTCGCGGCATTCTGCACCGGTGAACAGCTGGCGTGGGCGGCCAATCTTGTACTCGGGGTCGGCAATCATTTCGTTCAGCTGAGCGATCCAGCCCACGGTACGTGCCAAGGCAAAGATGCCGGTGAACAATTTCACTGGAATGCCGATGGCGCGTTGCACGATACCGGAGTAGAAGTCCACGTTGGGATAGAGCTTGCGGGAAACGAAGTAGTCGTCTTCCAGTGCAATTTTTTCCAGTTCCTTGGCCAGCTTGAACAGGGGGTCGTTTTCCAGACCGAGTTCAGCCAGCACTTCGTTGCAGGTTTCCTGCATGAGTTTGGCGCGTGGGTCGTAGTTTTTGTACACACGGTGGCCAAAGCCCATCAGCTTGACACCGGAGTTCTTGTCTTTGACCTGCTCCATGAACTCACCAACTTTGGCTACACCGCCGTTGCGCTGGATGTCTTCCAGCATGTTCAGGCAGGCTTCGTTGGCACCGCCGTGTGCAGGGCCCCACAGGCAAGCCACACC
>CALMMY010000123.1 GCA_937868695.1 uncultured Comamonadaceae bacterium | reverse complement strand
TCCTGGCGCACATAGTCTTCGTGGCGTTCGCGCTCGGGCAGCTCGATGCTGCTGCGCTCCACCTCACCACAGGGAATCAGGTCCAGCAAATGGGCCATGCAGTTGAGGCGGGCCTTCTTCTTGTCGTTTGCCTGCACCACCCACCAGGGCGATTCCGGAATGTGGGTGCGCTCCAGCATCACTTCTTTCACCTTGGTGTACTGCTCCCAGCGGCGGCGGCTCTCCAAGTCCATCGGGCTGAGCTTCCACTGCTTGAGCGGATCGTGGATGCGGGCCAGAAAGCGCAGGTGCTGCTCCTGGTCTGAAATGCTGAACCAGTATTTGATGAGCTGAATGCCCGAGCGCACCAGCATCTTTTCAAACTCGGGCACGGTGCGGAAAAACTCCTCGTACTCCTCGTCGGTACAAAAGCCCATCACCTTTTCCACCCCGGCGCGGTTGTACCAGCTGCGGTCAAACAGCACGATTTCGCCGCCTGCGGGCAGGTGGGGCACGTAACGCTGAAAGTACCACTGCGTGCGCTCGCGGTCGTTGGGTGCAGGCAGGGCCACCGTGCGGCAGACCCGTGGGTTCAGGCGCTGGGTGATGCGCTTGATCACCCCGCCCTTGCCGGCGGCATCGCGGCCCTCAAACAGAATCACCACCTTCTGGCCGCTGGCCACCACCCAGTCTTGCAGCTTCACCAGCTCGCCCTGCAAGCGGAACAGCTCGCGGAAATAGGTGCGGCGGTCTTCCCTCAGCAGCAGCTGGGCGGCCTCGTCGGGGCTGGCGAGTTCGTCAATGAACTGGTCTTCGATCTCCAGTTCCAGCTCCTCGTCGTAGCCGTCGATCAGGTCGTTGTGGATGCGGCGCATCAGGGATTCGTGGGGATTCATCGGGGGTCACTCCGGGTTCACGGGTTCAGGGATGGAACACGGCACGCTACACCTGGCTCGTGACACTTTGATGAATGGCCGGTGTCATCGCGGCATGCCCGTGCGGCCAATGCACCACCTCCAGGCGGCCATCGGCATGCTCGACCAGGGCGCTCAGGCTCTCCACCCAGTCGCCATCGTTGGCATACAGCGTGCCGTTGATGGTGCGCAGCTCAGCCCGGTGGATGTGGCCGCACACCACCCCATCGTGCCCACGGCGCTTGGCCTCGGCGGCCACCGCCTCTTCAAACTGCGTCACATAACTGACCGCCGATTTCACCTTGTGCTTCAGGTACTGCGACAGCGACCAGTACGGCAGACCCATCTTGGCCCGGGCCGAATTGAGGTGGGTGTTCAGGCGCAGGGCCAGCTCGTACAGGTTGTCGCCCAGGTAGGCCAGCCACTTGGCGTACTGGATCACGCCATCGAAATGGTCGCCGTGAATCAGCCACAGCCTGCGGCCATCGGCGGTGACATGCACCGCCTCCTGCACCACCTCCACGCCGCCAAAGTGATGGCCGGTGAAGTGGCGTGCAAACTCATCGTGGTTGCCCGGCACAAACACCACCTGGCAACCCTTGCGGGCGCGGCGCAGTATTTTCTGGATCACATCGTTGTGGCTCTGCGGCCAGTACCAGCGGCGGCGCAACTGCCAGCCGTCGATGATGTCGCCCAGCAAGTACAGCCGGTCACTGGGGTGGGCCTTCAGAAACGCCAGCAGCGCCGTGGCCTGGCATCCGGGGGTGCCCAGGTGCAAGTCAGAAATGAACACCGTGCGGTAACGCTGGGCACCGGCGGTGTCTTCGCCGTCACCATCGTCGTCCAACGTGTCTGCGCCGAGCGCAGGCAGGTGCAGGGCCGAGGGCTGGCCTGGCACCAGCGCAGGCGGCAGCACCATTTCGCGGGCCATTTTTGAAGGCAGAAAAGACTGGATCATGGACAGGCACCTGAGTTCAGACGGCCCCCATTTTTCAGAACCCATGTGTCGCCAGCGTGTGCCGGGCATGAAGTTTTTGTGACAGGGCAGATGCCCCACACGCTTTCAAAAAACCGTCATCGCCACGCCTTCATGCCGTCATGCCCACACGGGAGCATGGCCACTTTCCACTGGAGGTGCTGACATGAACATTGTGGTTGTGGGTGCGGGTTATGTGGGGCTGGTCACGGCAGCGTGTCTGGCCGAGTCGGGCAACCGGGTGGTGGGTGTCGATCACGACCCCGCCCGCGTGCTGCTGTTGCAGGCCGGTGGAGTGCCCATCCATGAGCCGGGCCTGGACGATCTGGTGCAGCGCAACCAGCAGGCCGGGCGGCTGAGCTTCACCACCGCCATGCCGCAAGCGCTGGCCGATGCCGAAGTGGTGTTCATTGCCGTGGGCACCCCGCCCACAGAAGACGGCTCAGCCGACTTGCAGCACGTGCTGGCCGTGGCCCGGCAAATTGGCCAGCACATGCACGGCTTCAAGGTGGTGGTGAACAAATCGACCGTGCCTGTGGGCACCGCACAGCGCGTGACGGCAGAAATCCAGGCCCAACTGGATGAACGCGGCCAGGGTGAAGTGCCGTTTGTGGTGGTGTCCAACCCCGAATTCCTGAAAGAAGGCGCGGCCATTGAAGACTTCATGCGGCCCGACCGCATCGTGGTGGGCCTGCCCGACTCCCCGCTGGGCGAGCGTGCCCGCATGCTGATGACACGCCTGTACCAACCCTTCAACCGCCACCACGACCGCACGGTGTGGATGGATGTGCTCAGCGCCGAGCTAACCAAATACGCCGCCAACGCCATGCTGGCCACCCGCATCTCGTTCATGAACGAGGTGGCCCTGCTGGCCGATGAAATGGGTGCCGATGTGGACAGCGTGCGCCGGGGCATGGGGTCGGACGAGCGCATTGGCCACAGCTTTCTGTACGCGGGCACGGGCTACGGGGGCAGCTGCTTTCCCAAAGACACACGCGCCCTGGTGCGCTCTGCCGCCGAACACGGCCTGCCCATGCATGTGGTGCAAGCGGTGGAAACCGTCAACGCCCGGCAAAAAGACCGCCTGGTCAGCCTGGTGACCCGCACATTCGGGCACGACTTGCGCGGTGTGACACTGGCCATCTGGGGCCTGGCCTTCAAACCCAACACCAACGACATGCGCGAGGCCCCCAGCCTGCACATCGTGGGCGAACTGGTGGCACGGGGAGCCCGGCTGGTGGCCCACGACCCCGTGGCCATGCCCGAAGCCCGTGCCGCCCTCCTCCCCCACCACCATGCGCACATCGGGTTTGCCGACTCCCCCATGTCGGCCCTGGACGCAGCCGATGCCCTGCTCATCGTCACCGAATGGAAGTGCTTCCACAACCCCGACTTTGCCGCAATGGGCCAGCGCATGCGCCAACGCATCATTCTGGACGGACGCAACCTGTACGACCCCCAGCAAATGCAGGAGGCCGGGTTTGCCTACCACGGCATAGGCCGACGCAACGCCCTGGGACTGAGCGTGGTGGCGGGCCAGATGAGCCGCACCCACCTGCCCTCCACTACCACCGCGCAAGAAGCGCCACGCGCACCACGGCTGCACCACTGAGAGGCCGGGTCATTCAGCCGCCACAGCAGAGAGCCCCCGCCGGGGGGGCAGCGCGGGGCAGTTCCCGTCACCCCCGCCCCGCTCCCACCTACTTCAGCCGCATCCTTCAGGCCAGGCTGGCCTGGGCAGGCAGCACCACCACCCGCTCCTGCTGGCGGGCCAGTCTGGCCCACAGGCTTTCCACCTGGGTGGCGATGGTGGCCCAGTCGCGGGTGATCACCGAGGCCCGGGCCTGCTGGGCCAGCTGCTGGCACAGCGCGGGGTTGGCCGCCATGTCCACCGCGCGGCGCACAAAAGCCCCGGCATCGCCCAGCGGGGCCAGCAAACCGTTGTGGCCCGAGCGGATCAGCTCGCTGGCCGCAGCATGCTCAAACGCCAGCACCGCCAGCCCGCTGGCCAGCGCCTCGGGCGTGACGTTGCCATACGTCTCGGTCAGGCTGGGAAACAGAAACACATCGGCACTGGCGTAATGCCGCGACAGCGCCTGCCCAGTCTGGCTGCCCGCAAACCATGCGCCAGGGCAACGCTGCTGCAACTCGGCCCGCTGCGGGCCATCGCCCACCAGCACCAGCTTCAGGCGCGGGTCCACGGCCCGCATGGCCTGGAAGGCATCGACCAGCAGGCCCAGGTTTTTCTCGGCAGCCAGCCGCCCCACCGACAGCACCACCCGGTCGTGCTCGCCCACGCCCCACTGCGCACGCAGGCTGGCATCGCGGTGGGCGGG
>CALMMY010000122.1 GCA_937868695.1 uncultured Comamonadaceae bacterium | reverse complement strand
GGGTGCGACACCTTCATCATGGTGGCCTTGACGTGCAGCGAGAACATCACGCCGGTCTTGCGGGCATCTTCGATTTCACGCTCGTAGAACTCGCACAGGGCCTTCTTGCTCATGAACATGCTGTCCACCACTTCGCGGTCCTGCAACGAGACCTTGGGCTTGAGCACGATGGTTTCACCGCTCTTGGTGATCAGCTCCATGCGCACGTCGCGGGCCCGGTCCATGGTCATGGACTTTTCGCCGTGGTAGAAGTCGCCGCTGTGCATGTGTGACACGTGCGAGCGCGATGCCTGGCTCCACTCGGCCATGCTGTGGGGGTTTTTGCGGGCGAATTCCTTCACGGCGCGGGGAGCGCGGCGGTCGGAGTTGCCTTCGCGCAGAACCGGGTTGACCGCGCTGCCTGTGCACTTGGAATAACGCGCACGCAGGGCTTTTTCTTCGTCGGTCTTGGGGCTTTCAGGGTAGTCAGGCAGGGCATAACCCTTGGCTTGCAGTTCACGGATGCAGGCTTGCAGCTGACCCACCGATGCGCTGATGTTGGGCAGCTTGATGATGTTGGTGGTGGACTTGA
Organism: uncultured Comamonadaceae bacterium; assembly: GCA_937868695.1. Lineage (GTDB taxonomy): Bacteria > Pseudomonadota > Gammaproteobacteria > Burkholderiales > Burkholderiaceae_C > UBA2334. The sequence goes on along the minus strand of CALMMY010000122.1, from coordinate 1,539 downwards.
GCGTGAGTTTGCCCAGCGCGGCCAGGTTGTCGGGCACGCGCTGCTCTTCGGTCAGGTACTCGGGGAACTCGGCCAGCACACGGGCGGCCACGGAAATGTCGCTCTTGACGATGTTGATGCCAGCCGGTGCAGCAAAGGTGCGGATGATCGGCAGGAATGCGCACGTTGCCAGCAGCGGTGCCTCGTCGGTCAGCGTGTAAATGATGTTGGAAGCTTCATTGGCCATGTGTGTCCTCATTCTTTTGGTGGATGGGCGGTTGGGAAATTGACGGCTCCAGTCGATCCGTGACACGACTGATCAGCGAGCCATTATCGTGAAAGTGTTTTTTGCAGTGTAAAACGCGAACCGCGACATTGTGTTGCACGACTTCCACCTGAACCTGACATTCAGGGGGGCAGCTGCCTGTCGGACGCAAAAAGTTACCCGCACCGCCCATGCAACCGCAAAGCCCCGGCAGCCGCTTGCCAAATAATGGGGTTTTTGCCCGACTGACTGCGCATGACACGCTTCGTTTTTTTGCAATCCCCCTGGCTGCGCCGTGCGGTGCTGGGGCTGGCGGCCCTGTCGGGCCTGGGTGCAGCCGCCCTGCTGGTGGCCACAGCGGTGGTCTACCCCACCCTGCCCGATCTGGATGTGATCACCCACTACCAGCCCAAGCAGCCGCTGCGCGTGCTGACTGCCGATGGGGTGGAGATAGCCGGCTTCGGTGCCGAGCGGCGGGTGTACCAGCGCATCGACCAGATTCCGCAACTGATGAAAGACAGCCTGCTGGCGGTGGAAGATGCCCGGTTTTACACGCACAGCGGCATCGACCCCATCAGCGTGCTGCGCGCGGGGGTGTCGGTGGTGTCGGGCGGGCTGGTGCGGCGCATCCAGGGCGGATCGACCATCACCCAGCAGGTGGCCCGCACTTTTTTTCTGACCCGCGAGCGCACGGTCAGTCGCAAGTTCAAAGAGGCGCTGCTGTCGCTCAAGATCGAATCGCAGCTCAGCAAAGACCAGGTGCTGGAGCTGTACATGAACCAGATTTATCTGGGCTCGCGGGCCTACGGCTTCGAGGCCGCCGCGCAGACCTACTTTGGCAAAACACTGGCCGCCCTCAGCCCCGCCGAATGCGCCATGCTGGCCGGGTTGCCGCAAAACCCCAACAACGTCAACCCCATCCGCAACCCCGAGCGGGCCACTGCCCGCCAGCGCATTGCCCTGGCCCGCATGCTGGCCGAGGGGGTACTGACCGATGCGCAGTACGCCGCCGCCAGGGCCGAAAAACTCACCATCCGCAAACTCAACGATGTGGATGTGCATGCCGAGTACGTGGCCGAAATGGCCCGCGCCCAGGTGCATGCCCAGTTTGGCGACAAGGCCTACACCCAGGGCATCACCGTGACCACCACGCTGGTGGCCGCCGAACAGCAAGCCGCCTACAAAGCCCTGCGCCGCACGCTGATTGACCACGCCCAGCGCCAGCCCTGGCGCGGCCCCGAAGCCCACGAAGACCTGCCCGCCGACCTGGCCGACACCGACCCCGCCGTGGCCCA
>CALMMY010000121.1 GCA_937868695.1 uncultured Comamonadaceae bacterium | reverse complement strand
TCTGCTCGCAGCGTGCGGAGGACGGCTCACCCCTTGAACGGGCGCAGAGCGAAGTCACGCTACTCCGAACCGCGCAGAGCGAAGTAACGCCAGCCCGAATCAGCAGAGCGCAGCAACGCCACCCCAACCCGGACAGCCCAACAGACAAATCGCTGACCAAGCGGCCATGTCCGACGCATCGCCCCCGCCGTGGTCAAAATCAGAGTTGCTGGCCATCCAGGCGGCGGGCCGTCATTCTCATTTTGACCAGGCAAGTGTGGTGGAGGGCTTGCCAGTAGCGGGCAGTGTGTGGTTATCGCCCGCCGTAACGCTGGGCGAGTACGCTTTGCAACCCCTTGACCACTTGGAAGGCATCTTTCAGGTGGGCGCGTTCGAAGTTTGATAACTCGTCAAGAGACAAAAAGTTGTCCGGCTTCTGACCCGCAGCCGTTTGCCGTGCCTGGTGTGCGATGCGGATGCCCGAAATAAACTCCAGCGCATCGCGCAAATCGCGTGATTTTTCGGGGCTGATCTCGCGGCTGGCGGCTGATTTGGCCAGTCGGTCATCGGTGTTGACTGCATCGATGCCGCCCGCCAGTGAGTACACACGGGCCAAATCGATGATGGGCACCACGCCGCTGTGCTTGAGGTCGATGGTGTTGGGGTGATCGCCGCCTCGGGCCAATGTGATGTTGCCAAACATACCGAGAGGGGCCGAGTGCTTCAGCGCATTGCCAACCATGTGGGCCAAAAACAGGCTGTTGCCCTTGGTTTTGGTCAGCACATCGGCACGCAATCGGGTGAGCAGCTCGGCGTTTCCATACACGGTGCGTTGATCGAAAAACACACAGGTCAGCATCAGGGCTTTCGGGTCGGGCGTGTTGATCCAGCGATCAAAATACCTGGCCCATTGGGCCAATGGTTGGCACCATGTGTCGTTCATGGCCATCATGTCACCCGGACAGTGGATGTAGCCGCAGGCATCCAAGCCATCGCACACCCACTTGGCCAGTGTTTTGAAGTATTCACCGTGCTGGGCCGGGTCGTAGCGGTCGTCCAGAATCAGGCAGTTGTCCTGGTCTGATTTGGCCGTTTGTTCGTTGCGGGCTTGGGAGCCCGCCGCAACCCAGGCGTAGTCCACAGGGGCGGAACCAAAGCGGGACTCGCCCAGTTGGAGCAACCTGATCGTGATGGCATCGGTGATGGCTGTCACGATGTGCCCGGAACTGTAGGCAGTGGCCCCGGCTGCGGCCAGGTTTTGCTGGAGGCGTTTGACTTTGGCGCTGCTTTGGATGAGACCATCCAGCGTGCTCTGCTTGTAAATTTCGCCAGCCAGGTACACCGCCGATGTGCTGTTGCGCTCGCTCAGGTCGGTTGCGGTGATCATGCCCAGCACACGGGGGCCGTCTACCACGGGTACATGGTGAATGTTGTGGCGTGCCATCAGCAGCATGGCATCGAATGCCGGGCTGCTGGCCTCGACCGTCATGGGTGCCAGTGTGGCAATTTCATGCACGGGCATTTGAATGTCCAGACCCTGCGCGACCACCCGGTTTCTGAGATCGCGGTCTGTGACCACGCCGAGCAGGTGGCCTTGCTCAACCAGCAACACCGACGACACCCGCTGAAGCATCATGAGTTGTGCGGTTTCCTGGATGCTGGCAGTGGGTGGCAGCGTGATGGCCTCGCGCTTGACCAGCGAGCGCACGGGTGTGGTCATCAGGTTCAGGTGATTGCCTGAGCCGGTGTTTTCGTCTGTATTGGAGCCTGGGTCTGTGTTGGGCTTGGCTGTGCGGTGGCCCAGAAAAAAGGCAATGGCCGGGTGTGCATGGCGGATTTGGTCGATGACATCCGGTGTCCAGCGTGCCAGTGTGGTGGGCGCAAGCGCTGTGCAGCCCCACGAGGAGCCTTTGGCGCTGGCGCGGGTTCCGTAACCGAATAGTTCACCTGGGTTCAGGTCGATGCGGATGTCGTGATCCGGGTCTTCGAGCTGGACTTTTCCCTCCAGAACCAGGTGCAGATACAGGTGTTGCTGGTTTGCCGGGGAGATGAGGGTGTTGGCCGCCACCTCAAAGACCTCGGCACGCTTGGCCAGCATTTCTACAGAAGCCTGGTCGGCTAGCGAGAGGGCACGCTGTTGTTGTATCGCTTGCAGCAGGGTGGCATTGGAAATCGAGTGTGCCATTCCATCAATCTCTTATGGGTTGGTTAAATTGCTGTCAATCAAACCATGATGTGCCGCTGCAAAGTGCGATCTAGATCAAACTTTCTGCTTGATCTGGTGGGCGTTCAGTAGTCCCCCATCATTTCCGGGCGAATGACATGCAGGATGGTGGTGGCAATTTCTTCGATGGATTTGGTGGTGCTGGATAGCCAGCGGATACCCTCGCGGCGCATCATGGCTTCGGATTCCGACACTTCGTAGCGGCAGTTTTCCAGTGATGCGTACCGCGAATTGGGGCGGCGCTCGTTGCGGATTTCACTCAGGCGCTCGGGCTGGATGGTCAGGCCGAAAATCTTTTTGCGGTGTGGAGCCAAGGCCGGTGGGAGTTTGCGGCGGTCAAAATCTTCTGGAATCAGCGGATAGTTCGATGCCTTCAATCCGTATTGCATGGCCAGATAGAGCGAAGTGGGGGTTTTGCCGCTTCGGCTCACGCCAACCAGGATGATGTCTGAGCTTTCCAGGTCGCGGTGGCTTTGTCCGTCATCGTGGGCCAGCGAGAAGTTGATGGCCTCAATGCGGTTGTTGTAAGACTGGCTTTTGGAAGCATCTGAAAACCGGCCCACACGGTGGTTGGATGTGAGCCCCAGCTCGGCTTCCAGGGGCGAGATGAAGGTGCCAAACATGTCCAGCACCAGGGCATTGGCGTGCTCTTTGATCACAGATAGCACCGGCATGTTGACCAGCGTGGTGAACACGATGGGTTTTTTGCCCTCAATCTGGGCCGCGTGGTTGATGTCGCGCACGGCGCTGTGGGCTTTGTCCACGGTGTCGGTAAACGGCAGGCGGATGAAGCGGTGCTTGCTTTCAAACTGGTTCAGGATGGCTTTGCCAAATGTTTCTGCCGTGATGCCGGTGCCATCGGAGAGCAGAAAAACAGATCGGTTGGACATGAGGGTGCTCACAGGTAGATTGAAAACTATTCAGGCCTTGATGAGGGATTTTGGCCGCATGTAAACGCCTGTCACCTCTACAATGATTCGATTATTCCTGAATGCCCGGACTGCCCAGAACAAACAACAAAATCAGACAGGCACGCCAGCGCAAGCACCCAGGAAAACCGGTTTTTTAACTTAGATGGAGTGTTCCCATGTCTCAACTGTTCAGCCCGGATGCCCTGGTGGTACCTTTCGAGCAACTTCGCATGACCGATGTCGAAGCGGTCGGCGGAAAAAATGCCAGCCTGGGTGAAATGATTTCACAGCTGCCTTCCGGTGTGCGCGTGCCCACGGGCTTTGCCACCACGGCACATGCGTTCCGTGCTTTCCTGGCCTACGATGGCCTGAATGACCGCATCAACGCCAAGCTGGATGCACTCGATACCGAAGACGTGCGTGCCCTGGCATCCGTGGGTGCTGACATCCGTGCGATGGTCGAAGCCCAACCGTTTCCGGCTGACCTTGAAGCAGCCATCCGCGATGCCTTTGCCACGCTGAGTGCAGGCAACCCGGCAGCAAGCTTTGCCGTGCGTTCATCGGCCACCGCCGAAGACTTGCCCGATGCGTCTTTTGCAGGCCAGCAGGAAACCTTCCTCAACGTGGTAGGCATTGAAGACGTGCTGCACAAAATGAAGGAAGTGTTTGCCAGCCTGTACAACGACCGTGCCATCAGCTACCGCGTCCACAAGGGCTTTGCCCATGCCGATGTGGCCCTGAGTGCTGGCGTGCAGCGCATGGTGCGCTCCGACCTGGGGGCTGCCGGTGTGATGTTCACCATCGACACCGAGAGCGGTTTTGAAGATGTGGTGTTCATCACCAGCAGCTACGGCCTGGGCGAAACCGTGGTGCAGGGCGCGGTGAACCCTGACGAGTTCTATGTCCACAAGCCCATGCTCAAGGCGGGTAA
>CALMMY010000120.1 GCA_937868695.1 uncultured Comamonadaceae bacterium | reverse complement strand
GGCTGCTACTGGGATGGCGGCATCACCGACTACCACATGCACCTGCACTACCGGCCTGCCACATCAGCCTGTGAAGCGGCAGACGGTGACCACCCTGTTGCCGAGCGCGGTGCCAGCGGCGCGGGGCTGGTGCTGTATCCGCACTTCCAGCAGGCGGTGGTGCCCGGCTGGCTGGACAAAAGCCTGAAGTGGCGGCACCGTTCCACCGCTGCCTTGCACCGCATGGTGGTGCTGGCCCCCAACCCCGATTGGGTACGCACCCTGCCCAACACCAAACTGCCCGACCGCACCGACTTCACCCGCTACGGCCAGAATCTGGCCGCCCGCATGCAAGCCTGGAACACCGCCGTGGCCGAAAGCCAGCGTCTGGCCGACGAGTTTGCCCGCTGGCTGGAGCGCCCCGACATGGCACTGGTTCAGCCACTGTGAACGTCCGCAGCCGCTTGCGCCACATCAACGTCACGCCATCCCCCCACATTCCCCGCCAGCATGAACCCTGATTTCAACCGCCAGTGGCAAGCGCCCCAATGGGCTTTTTCTGTGCTGCTGGCCGTGCTGGGCATGCTGGGGCCGTTTTCCATCGACACCTATCTGCCTGCCTTTGCGGGCATTGCGCAGTCGCTGGGGGCCACGCCGGTGCAGATGCAGCAAACCCTGTCGGCCTACCTGTTCGGGTTTGCCTTCATGGCGCTGTTTCATGGGGCACTGTCCGACAGTTTTGGCCGCAGGCCGGTGGTGCTGTGGGGGCTGGCCGTGTTCACGCTGGCCTCGGTGGGCTGTGCGCTGTCCCAGAGCATCGGCCAGCTGATTGCGTTCCGCGCCTTGCAGGGGCTGAGCACGGGGGCAGGCATTGTGGTGTCGCGGGCCATCATCCGCGATGTGTACCCGCCCGCCCAGGCACAGCAGGTGATGAGCCAGGTCACGATCTTTTTCGGGGTGGCCCCGGCCATTGCCCCCATCGTGGGCGGATGGCTGTTTGTGCAGGTGAGCTGGCACGCCGTGTTCTGGGCACTGGCCGCAGCGGGGGGCTTGATGTGGCTGCTGAACTGGCGGCTGCTGCCCGAAACCTTGCCTATGGCCCTGCGCCAGTCGTTCCACCCGCGCCATCTGCTGGCCGGGTACTGGCAGCTGGGCGCAGACCCCCGCTTTGTGCTGCTGGCCCTGGCCAGCGGCATACCGTTCAACGCCATGTTTCTGTATGTGCTGAGTGCCCCCGCGTTTCTGGGCGAGCACCTGGGGCTGGCTCCGCAGCAGTTCTTCTGGTTTTTTGTGCTGGCCATTGGAGGCATCATGGGTGGGGCAGCGGTCAGCGGGCGGCTGGCCGGTCGCATGGCTCCCAAGCGGCAGATCCGTGCGGGTTTTCTGGTGATGCTGGGCAGTGGGCTGGTCAATCTGCTGGCCAATGTCGTCTTCACCGCCCATGCAAGCTGGGCGCTGTGGCCCATTGCCGTGTTTGCATTTGGCTGGGCGCTGATGGTGCCGGTGGTCACGCTGCTGGTGCTGGATCTGCACCCCGAGCGCCGGGGCATGGCCTCGTCGTTGCAGATGTTTGTCAGTTCCCTGGCCAACGGCCTGGTGGCCGGTGTGGTGGCTCCGCTGGTGATGCACAGCACCGTGGGCCTGGCCAGTGCCTCTCTGCTGATGATGGGTGTGGGCCTGCTGGCCTGGGTGACCCTGCGCATCCGCTGGCCGCAGGTGGGACAAGGCCACCCAGGCCAGCACCAGCAGGATTGAGTTTCATCCTGCCAGCAACTCCGAGAGAGGCGGCTGAATTTGAGTTATACTAGCGGCTTCCCTGAAAGCCCAGGTGGCGGAATTGGTAGACGCACTAGTTTCAGGTACTAGCGCTGCGAGGCGTGGAGGTTCGAGTCCTCTCTTGGGCACCAAATTCAAAGGCCTGCAACCACATCGGTTGCAGGCCTTTTGGTTTTTACATGGCCTGCTCCAGCATGGTGCGGTAATCGTCGGCGCTGGCAATGCGCGGGTTCATCTTGTGGCAATGGTCGGCCAGTGCGCCCTGGATGATGCGCTCGAACAGGCTGCCATCCACCCCCATCGCGGCCAGGCCGCTTGGCAGGCCCAGGCGGGCATTCATGTCGTTGATCGCCTCACCCAGGTCAGACACGCTTTGCAGGCCCATCGCCTGTGCCATGCGCTCCAGCCTTTTTTCTTTTTGCACCGATTCAGCCTCGGCATTGAAGGCGATCACCGCTGGCAGAAACATCGCGTTGAGCGTGCCGTGGTGCAGGCGCGGGTTCACACCGCCCAAGCTGTGGCTGAGTGAATGCACACAGCCCAATCCTTTCTGAAAAGCCATTGCCCCCTGCATGCTGGCACTCATCATGTGCCGACGGGCTTCGCGGTCGCTGCCGTCTTTGGTGGCGCGTTCGATGTGCGCCCAGGCACGGGTCAGGCCATCAAGGGCAATGCCGTCGGCGGGCGGGTTGAAGGGCGCGGCCATGAAGGTTTCCATGCAGTGCGCCACCGCGTCCATGCCGGTGGCGGCGGTCAGCATGGGCGGCAGGCCCAGGGTCAGATCGGGGTCGCAGATGGCGGTTTTGGGCACCAGGTACCAGCTGTGAAAACCCAGTTTGCGCCCGTCGTCCACAATGACAATGGCCCCGCGCGCCACCTCGCTGCCAGTGCCAGCTGTGGTGGGGATGGCAATGATGGGAGCCACCTTGTCGGTGATAAGAGGCGATCCGCCCTCGATGGTGGCGTAGGTTTTGAGCGGGCCGGGGTGGGTGGCGGCAATCGCCACGCCCTTGGCACAGTCGATGGCGCTGCCGCCACCCAGGGCCACGATGCCATCGCAGCCTTGTGCGGTGTAGACGGCGGCGGCGGCACGCACCGCTGCCTCGGTGGGGTTGCTGGGGGTCTGGTCAAACACGGCACTGGGCAGGCTGCCCAGCACATCCAGCGCCTTTTGTAGCAACCCGGCGGCCTTCACGCCCGCATCGGTCACGATGAGGGGCTTGGTGATGCCCACCCGCTGACACTCAGCGGCCAGTGTTTGCAGGGCTCCGAAATCAAACTGGATCTGGGTGATGTAAAAAATCTGTGACATGGACGGTTGGTGTGTGGAACATCCGGGCGTTGACCCGGCAAAAAGCACAGAAAAACACGCGAGGACGCAGGCGAGAAATAAACACACTCTGTGACACGCTGTGCAGACAGCGGTACAGGGTACCCAAGCCGCGCGGGCGGTGCATTGCGGGCAACCCCAGTGGCCAGTCGCGCAGGTGTCAGGGTTTGCCGGGGGCATGCTTTGTCAGCTGGGGTCAAGCTTGCGGGTAGCATTGCCGCATTGCCCCCACTCACACTCCATGAACAACGTTTTCAAAGCCCTCATCACGGTGGTGTTGCTGGCTGCTTTTGCCGGTGCCGCCTATTTTTCTTTTTTCAAGACGGGGCAGGTGGCCGACACACCCGCTGGCAGGCTGCTGGGCACGCCCGAAGCGGTGGAACTGAGTGGTTTGATCGCTCTGGATGTGGAGCCTTATTTCCAGGATGCGCGGGTTCTCAAAGTGCTGTCCGAGCACGGCATCAAGGTGTCGGTCAAGCGTGTGGGCTCGCGCGACATGGCTGGTCATGTGGGCGGCAGCGAAATGCCTGATTTCTTCTTTCCGTCCGGCGTGGTGGCTGCCAACCAGATTGCCGATGCGGCCCAGAAGGCCAAGATCGCCAGCACCAGCACCTCGCCTTTTTACACGCCCATGGTGATTGCCTCCTGGGCTCCGATTGCCCGCATCCTGGCCGCCAACGGCCTGGCCAGCGAAGCTTCACCCAAGGTCTGGCGGGTGGATTTGTCCAAACTCACCCAGGCCATGCTGGACAAAAAACGCTGGAAAGACCTGAAAGACTCGGCCTCCTACGATGTGAACAAGAGTGTGCTGGTGTCCACCACCGACGTGCGCAAAAGCAACTCTGCCGCCATGTACCTGGCCCTGACCAGCTACGCCATCAACGGCAGCGATGTGGTTTCAGACCGTGCCACGGCCCAGAAAGTGGCCAGGCGTGTGCTGGAACTGTTCAAGCGCCAGGGCTACCAGGAAAACTACGTCAATGGCAACTTTGACGACTACGCCACCATCGGCATCGGCAAAACTCCGCTGGCCTTCATTTACGAAAACCAGATGCTGAGCTACGCCCTGGCCAAAAAGGGCGTGGGCCCCGACATGGTGCTGATGTATCCGCAGCCCACACTGTTTAACAAGGTGGTGTTTGTGGCCACCCGCGATCGGGCCAAAAAGCTGGGCGAGCTGCTCGGTGCCCACCCCGAGCTGCAACGGCTGGCGGTGGAATACGGCTTCCGCATTGCCGACACCGCCCAGTTTGTGCGGGTGGCGCAGGGCGCAGGGCTGGCGGTGGAGGAGCGCATCACACAGGTGATCGACCCGCCCAGCTTCGATCTGATGGGCGAGATGATCGACCAGATCGCCCACGACATGGGGCAGTGATGCCACCTCCCTTCTTGCACTTTTCATACACAGGGTTTGAGCCATGAAATTATTTGCCCTTGAATGGATGCCCGTTGGCATGGGCGGTTGCGAGGATGTGCGCAGGAAGGGCATGCTTAGGAGCGCGGGCCGGGGGCTGGCCGCTGGTTGGCTGGCCATCGGTGCCATGCTGACTCTGGCTGGCTGTGGCAAGCCTGGCGATGCACCGGCCAGCCCGCCCACCTCGGTGGCCAACCCACCCGTTGCGCAAACAGCCGCGTTCCAGATTCTGGCCACCAGCGACCTGCGCGATGCCGAGCCCCTGGCCGCCATGGTGCAAAAAGCCACCGGTGTGGCCGTGAAGTTCACTTTTGGCGGCACCATGGAAAGCACTGAGGCCGTGCAGACCGGCTCCACGCAGGCCGATGCCGCCTGGTTTGCCAACGCCAAATACCTGCTGTCCGATCCGCAGGGCCAGGCACGGGTGAAGTTGCAGGAAAAAATCATGCTCTCGCCCATCGTGGTGGGCGTGAGCGAAAGCCAGGCCAGGCTGCTGGGCTGGGACAACCCCCAGGCCAAAGTCACCTGGACCACCGTGGCCCAGGCCGCCAGCGCGGGCAAGCTGAAATTTGCCCTGTCCAACCCCGCCACCAGCAACCAGGGCTTCATGGCGCTGATGGGCGTGGTGGCCTCGGCGGCTGGCAAGTCGGAAGCCCTGACCGTGACCGACATCCGCCGCGATGCCATCAGCGGCTTCATCAAGGGCTACAAGCTGCCCGGCGACAACAGCAGCTACCTGAGCGAGCAGTTCATTGCCCAGCAGGGCTCGCGGGTCAACGCCTTCATCAACTACGAAAGCTGGCTGCTGTCGCTCAACCAATCGGGCAAGCTGCGCGAAAAGCTCACGCTGGTGTACCCGCACGAAGGCGTGGCCACGGCTGACTACCCGCTGATGTTGCTCAACGATGCCCGCCGGGCCGATTACCAGAAGGTGGTGGCTTACCTCAAAGGCACTGAAGCCCAGACCTGGCTGGCCAGAACCACGCTGCGCCGCCCCGCCAACCCCGAGGTGGCCCAGGCGCAGGCCGGGCTGTTTCCGCAGGGCTCTGTGTTGGTGGAGCTGCCGTTCTCCACCGACCGCGCCCTGGCCGATGGCCTGATTGAGGCTTACCTGAACGAATTCCGCACCCCCATTGCATCCACCTTTGTGCTGGACGTGAGTGGCAGCATGAACGGCAATGGCCGCCGCCAGCAGCTGGTGCAGGCGTTGCAGTACATCGCGGGTGAAGATGCCTCGCTCACAGGCCGCATTGCCCGCCTCACCAGCCGAGAAAAAGTGTGGATGCTCACATTTTCGACTCAGGTCAACGAGCCCGTGTTCTTTCAGCTGCCCAAGGCCAGCGACAAGCCTGAAGCCAAACAGCAGGTACTGGCCAACGTGCGCGACTACGCCGACAACCTGCGCATGACCGGTGGCACCGCCCTGTACGACGCGGTGCTGCAAGCCCTGACCACCATGAACACCGAGCGCCAGAAGAACCCCAACTACCAGTATTCGGTGGTGGCCTTCACCGATGGCGAAGTCAACAAAGGCCGCGACCTGACCCAGTTCAAGGCCGACTACGCCCAGCTGCCCGAAGACGTGAAAGCCATCCCCGTGTTCATGGTGCTGTTCGGCGAGGCCAACGAAGCCGCCCTGAAAGACCTGGTGGCCACCACCGGCGGACGCGTGTTCGATGCCCGCACCGCCAGCCTGTACAGCGTGTTCAAAGACATCCGGGCCTACCAGTGAACGCCATCACACGCCTGCTGCAATCGCCCGCCAACTGGTGTGGCCTGGGGTTGGCAACTATGGCCATGCTGCTGTCCGGGGCGGGGCTGGCCCAGTGGGGCGGGGCCTGGGGCACGCTGAGCCTGGCTGTGCTGGGTTACGGCACCGGCTTCGGCGTAGGGGGGCTGTGGCTGGGTTTTCCCAAATTGCAACCCAACCCGTGGGAAGACCTGGAGTTTGTGGACGAGGGCGATGCCCGCACCGCCATGACCAGTGCCCTGTCTGGCGTGCGCCAGTTGGTGGAGTACAACCCCGACAACCGCCTGCCCGCCAGCCTGCAAACCCAGGTGCTGCGCCTGTGCAGCCAGCTCACTGAACTGTTGGATCAATGGGACCGCAGCAAGGGCCAGCTGTCGCTGGAAGAAAGCTTCCATGCCCGCCACATTGCCTTGAGCTACCTGCCCGATGCGCTCAAAACCTACCTGTCCATCCCCAAGCAGTTTGCCTCGACCAAACTCCTGACCAACGGCAAAACCGCCGAAGACACCTTCCGCCTCACGCTGGAACAGCTCAGCGGCAAAGTGACGCAACTGACCGAAGACCTGGCTGGCCAGGATGCCCAGGCTTTTTTGAACCACTCGCAATTTCTGAGCGAAAAGTTCAATCAGGGAAATCGGCCGCTGTAAATTCAGACCATGAAACCGTCGGACAGTCCATCCGGGGAGCAATCCCCAGTCAAGCCCTCACCCAAATCCCAGCCGCAGTCCAGCCAGCGTTTTGCCAGCAGCAGCGGCCCGGTCAATCGCCGCACCGTGCGCCAGCCGTTGGAGGTTTCGCCACCGCCACAGGCCCATGCCTCGCTGCGCCAGCGCATGGCCCAGGTGCAGGCCCGCCACCGTCTGGGCCAGCCGCTCAGCCAGCGGCTGGCTGTGGGGGGGAGCAATCGGCTCCGAGGGGCCACACCAGCCGCCAGCGTGGGGGCAGCCGGGGCACTGGCACTGGGTGGCGTGGGTTTGCTGCTGGCTGGGTTGCAGGCATCGTGGCTGCTGGGGGCGGCTTCGGTGGGTCTGACCGGGTTGGCTGCGGGTTTGTGGATGGTGGCCCGTCGGCAATCCGCAGCCAGCAGTTTGGCTGAACAGCCACTGTTGCCGTTGTTCGATGCCACGGCCCTGGTCAAGCTGGATGAGGTGCTGCACCACCTGGCCAGTGAAATGACCGAAGCCCAGCTTGCGCCGCTACGCAGCCTGGCCGACACGCTGGAGCGCATGGCTCCGTTGATGCGCCGGGTGGGGGTGAATGAGCAGTTCACCCAGGAAGACCATTTTTACGTGACCGAATGTGTGCGCCGCTACCTGCCGGACACCTTGCAGGCCTACCTGCAAGTGCCCCGCCACAGCCGCTCACAACCTGCCCCCGCATCCTTGGATGCAGGCACCGGGCACGCACCCAGTGCTGACGAGTTGCTGGCCACCCAGCTGGCCTTGCTGCAAACCGAACTGGGCCGCCGGGAGAAAGCCCTCACCAGCGCCAGCACCGAGGCTTTGCAGAAACAGCAGCGGTTTCTGAAAGCCAAAGGGCCAGGGGGCTGAACTTCAGCGGATGGTGTCCTGCATGTCGGGGGGCACGGCACCACGGTCCATCAGGTCGGCTTCGTGCTTGTCGCGCACGGTTTTGGCCACGGTGAAGGTGCTGCTGACCAGGAACAGCCAGCTCACCACCATGTAGGCTTTCTGCCAGTCTTCGATGGCCATGCGCCACAGGCCCCAGGCAGTCAGGGCAAAGGCGGCAATGAAGCCTGTCCACACGGTCATGATCCAGCCACCGGTGTCCACTTGGCCATCGCGGTTGTCGCGGATGGTTTTGGCCACGGTGAATGAAGCAAACAGGCAGAAAAACAGGCCGATGGCCAGAAAGGCGCGATCCAGCTCCTGGCTGGGCAGCAGCAGCACGCCGTAGGCGCAGGCACCGATGGCAGCCGCAAATGAAATCCACACCTGGGTGCGCCAGCCGGAAGTGTCGCGCTGCATGATGTATTTGGCATTGGCCATGATGTTTCCTTGTGGAAGTTGAAAAACGGGGCGGATTCAGAGCGCCACCGGCCCGCTCATGGCGGCACTGGTGGCTTCACGCGCTTTGGCCTGGCGCACCCGATCCAGGTACTGGTCGGCCTGGGCCAGTTGCTGCTTCATGATGGCGTTGTTCTGACCCATCACGTCGATGGCTTTGCTGCGGAAGTTGTCCATCGCATCCATCGCCTTGAAGGTCTGGTCGAACATTTCGCGGATCTTGTCGATGCCCAGCATGGGGTTACTGGAGAACTCGGCCGTGCGCTCCACATGGGTGTTGAGCTGGCGGCCTGTTTCGGCAATCAGGTTGCCGATGGTGGCGTTCACGCCGCCCAGCATGTCCATCACCTTGATCTGGTTGCCGGTGGCGCGGGCCACGGTCTGGGCCACGGCCAGGGCGCTCATGCCGGTGGTGGCCACGCGGGTGCAGCCGTTCATCATTTCGCGCCCGGTTTTCTTGAGCACGTCCAGCGCCAAGTAGCCGTTGGTACACACGGCCTGCTGGGTGAGCATGTCGGTCAGGTTCTGGCGAGCGTAGAACAGCACCTCCTGTTGCAGCGCCTGGGCGCGGCTGGGGTCGGTGGCTTGCAAGCTGTCTACCTTGGCGGCCAGCTTGGCATCCAGGGTTTCGGCAAACTGCACCGCGCCGCCCAGCTTTTGCATGGCATCCCACAGCTTGGTGCGCACGGCTTCGATTTCCACCACATCGCGCTGCATGTCATCGCGGGCGGCGTACAGCTGCTGCATGCTTTTTTGCAGCTGCCCACCGGCACTTTCAAACTTGCGGAAGTAGTTTTGCAACTTGTTGCCAAATGGGATGAAGCCCAGCAGCTTCTGCGGCTCCAGCAGATCGCCTTCCTTGCCGGGGTTGAGTTCATCCAGGTGGCCGCGCATTTCCTGGATGGCCTTGAAGGCGCTGCTGTCTTCTACGCCCACAAAATTGCGCTGCATGAAACGGCCCTGCATCAGGCTGGCCGCCACCGAAATTTCCTCCTTGCCCAGGGCAAACGCACTGTCCAGCTTGGCCTTGAAGGCATCGCTGTGCACATCTTCATTCAACAGGGCGTTGACGAAACGCTCCACCTGGTCATCCACCGCCGCCTTGAGTTCGGGCTTGAGTGGGATGGCGTTTTTGGCCACCGCTGGGGTGACTGGGGTCAACACTTCAGGCGGGGCCAGCTGAAAACTGGGGGTGGTGCTGGTTTCGGGGGTACTGGACATCGAATGCCTCCTGGGGCTGTGTGGATGGGCAGAATTTACCCCACTTGTTCTGCCCATTCGTGACCAAGTTGCCCACTGGCCGGTACAGATTGCCAGGTGGCGCGTTTGCGCTACCTTCGGTATCTTCCAGATGTTCTTTTTTCCGGGCAATGCCCCCCAGACATGAGCCACCACTCCAACCCCAGAGCTTTGCTCACCCCTTTGATGCGCGGCGTGCTCGATCGCATGGCCCGTGCCGCCCGCCCCCCCATGCACGCCATGACGGCGCAGCAGGCCAGGGCGTTTTACGAGCAGGGATCGGGCGTGCTCGACCTGCCGCCGCACAAAATGGCCCGCACCGAAACCCTCAGCCTGCCCACCCGCGATGGCGCACAGCTGCATGCCCGGCTGTGGGTGCCGCATCTCCCTCAGACGCACCTGAATGCCAGTCAGTCACAGGCCGGTGGTGCCAACGGCCTGCCCGTGCTGCTGTACCTGCACGGCGGCGGCTTCACCATCGGCAGCGTGGCCACGCACGAAAACCTGTGCCGCCACCTGGCCCACCTGGCCCACTGCGCCGTGGTGGCGGTGGACTACCGCCTGGCCCCCGAACATCCGTACCCCACCGCCGTGCTGGATGCCTGGGACAGCCTGCAAGCCCTGCGCGAGCAAGCCCCCGCACTGGGCCTGGACCCGACCCGCATCGCCGTGGGGGGCGACAGTGCCGGCGGCACGCTGTCGGCGGTCATGGCCCTGATGGCCCGCGATGCCGGCCAGCTCCTGGCACTGCAACTGCTGTTCTACCCCGGCACCACCGCTCACCAGGACACCCCTTCGCACAAAACCTTCGCCCACGGCTTTGTGCTGGAGGCCGACTCCATCGGCTACTTTTTTGACCACTACATTCCCAGCCGCAGCGACCGCGAGCACTGGTGGTTTGCCCCGCTGCTGGCACCGGATGTGGACGGCGTGGCCCCGTGCTGGATGGGTCTGGCCGAATGCGACCCGCTGGTCGATGAAGGCATTGCCTACGCCGACCGCCTGCGCATGGCCGGTGTGCCCGTTGACCTGGAAATTTACCGGGGCGTGACCCACGAGTTCATCAAAATGGGCCGCGCCATCCCCGAAGCCCTGCAAGCCCACCAGGACGCAGCCCGCGCCCTGCGCCATGCCTTTGGCACCGA
>CALMMY010000119.1 GCA_937868695.1 uncultured Comamonadaceae bacterium | reverse complement strand
ACGAAGCCAGCTACATCAATGGCGCGGTGCTGGAAGTGGCTGGTGGCATGACGGTGTGATACCAGCCTCCGCGCAGCTGAAAAAAGGATAGTAAAAAAAGTGAGCTTCTTACGCATTTTCCATATGAATAAAGCTCACTTTTTATCTTGAAAAAAGCTCGAATTTTCAAAAAAATGTATGCCAACAGGCCCACAGCAGCTTCCGGAAGCCACGTTGGAAGGCATTTTCTTGGAAATTTCAGGTTTTACGGTTATTTTTTAACCCATGAATCTGGTTTTTAATCAATCCTAAAAAGCGCAAGCAGCTCACTTTTTTTGCTACACTTTTTCCGAGGCCATCCGGCCAGGTAGCCGAGCAAACTGCCCGACGGAAGGCAGGGCGAGCAACCGCTTTGCGCTCAGGGGTCCCCTGCCCCCTGCCCCGGTCAACCTGCATCTGACCAGACGGGATCGCGGCCTGGCCTGCCCGCTCATCCATTTGGACGAGAAGGCCGCCGCCACGTGCATGCCCACCTATTCTTTGTGCATCTTCCTCGGCCCATCGAACGAAAGGTGCAACATGAACCCCAGCAGACAGCAGCCGTCGGGCTGCCTATTCAGGTCGCCAGGACTCTGGCGCAAGGCCTCGGTCACGCTCGCAGTGACCTGGCTGGCAGCCTGCAGCAGTGGCGACGGTGCCAGCAATACCGGCACCGGAACCGGCCCCGCCACCACCGCCTCGATCACGATGCAGGGTCTGGCCGCCACGGGCATGCCCATTGACAATGCGGCCGTCACCGCCCGCTGTGCCTCGGGGGCGGACATCGCGGCCAGCACCGCTGTGGGTGGCGCGTTCACGCTGCCGTTCACCTCCGCGCACGCAGGGCCCTGCATGCTCAGGGTGTCGGGCGGCTCGCCCGGCGTGACCCTGTACAGCTTCATCGGCAGCATCCAGACCGGGAACATCAACATCACCCCCATCACCGACCTGATTGTGGCCAGGGCGCTGGGAGCCGACCCGGCTGATGCCTTCAGCCACTTTGATGCGACGCGGGCAGAAACCATCGCCAAGGGCATGGGGGTGGCCAAAACCTGGGTGGAAACCCAGGTTCGCATCGTGACGGGTGACAGCTTCTTCAGCGTCGATCCGTTTACCGGGAAGTTTGCGGTGGGAGATGTCAACGACAAGGTGCTGGACGCACTGGGCAGCAGCGCAGCGGCCGTTTCCAAGTCACTGGCCGACTTGCGCGCCGCAGCGATCACCAACTCGGCCGTGCTGCTGGCCCAACCGCTGACTTATGAAATTTCCAGCGAAAACGCACTGGCCGCATCCCAGCTTTCGATGAAAGCACCGCTGATCATCACCCTGTTTATCGATGGCATTCTGGATGATGTCCCCGAAAGCGTGTTCGCCAAGCTGGATGAAATCAACAACCAGCGTGCCGCTGCGGTCAAGAGGAAAGCGGTTGCTCAGGTGGTCTCCGAAGCCTGTAGCCACGGTGGGAAGGTGACCGTGCAGGAAAGCGATACCGCGCTGACGCTGAACTTCGATAACTGCACCAAGAACAATGAGGGCAAGATCGGCGCCGAAATGACGGCCTATACCAAGTCGAAAAAGATCAATGGCATGGTGGTGTTCACGGACACGGAGCTCAAGGACTACCCCGAGGCGACCGAGGTCATGATCAACCTCAGCGAATCCATCACCGACACCCTGGGCCGGGAGCAGAACTCCAGACAGAAGGGGTTTCTGGTCACGGGGGACGATGACAACGGCTATGTGATCCAGAAAATGACCCTGACCACCCGCTTCTGGGGCAAGACATCGGCCAGCGCCCAGCCTTACGACTACAGCGTGGAAGCACAGAACTTCAGCGTGACAGTGGACGAAGCCAACGACCGCGAAAGCTTCAGCGGTGTCATCAATGCCAAGGGCAAGGATGAGGCAGACAACGTTTTCCCCGGCGGCTCTTTCAGGGTGGAAATGGTGGTTCCGCTGAATGGCGAGGAAACCCAGGGGGAATACAAGATTGTGGGAGCCAAAAACACCATGGTTCTCACCCGGTTGGACCCCAAAGGCTTCTATCTGACCACCAACAACACGGCACCGAAGTTCTACCCCACGGAAGATTCAGACACGGAAGACCCGGACACTGAGGATCCGGACACCGAGGATCCCGAGACAGAAGATTCGGACAGCTGAACCAAGGAGCGACTGCAATGACACATTCACTCAAACAAATGATTGCGCGGGTTTGCGCTGTTCTGCTGCTGGCCACCTCGGGCAGCGCGGTCATGGCCAACGGCGGAAGCGGCAAGGGTGACGGGGACGGCATCTTTGGCTATGAAAGCAGCTCGGACAGCCGGGTGATCAGAGCCCACTGCATCAACCAGATCCTGAATGCCAAGGATGACAAGCTGAACTCCAACACCGCCATTGATCTGGGCTGGTGCCTGATGAACACGCGGGAGCTGTACAAAAACCGCGACCCCTACATGCGCAACAACAGCACCTGCATGATGATTGAGTTTGCTGCTGCCGAGGCCTGCTCCGGCGTATGGGGTTTTCTGGGCCGTGACCATGCCGGCTGCAAGTGGAATTACTCGGTGCGCGTGGGAAAAATGCAAGGCTGGGTTTCGAATTTCGGTTTGTGCAACAGCTCGTGCCCTCGCATCAATCCGCCTGTGATATCGGCCTACCCTTGGGATATGTGGCCTTGCGGGGATAAAAATCCACCCGGCTGGATTGTGCAGCTGGTTCCCTGATTGACGACGGGACAGCGTTGAGACTGGTATTCAGAATGCTCCTGCTGCCTGGCGGCACTGGCAATTCAGCTGCGAAAATTGGAGCAGCTGAACTGCTCCAGGCCGCACTGGCGGGCGTGCTCTACGGTCTGGCCTTTCCTTCCTGGGAGGGGCTTGAGCTGGCACCGCTGGCCTGGTTTTGTCTGGTACCGCTGCTTTTGCCGCAGTGGTTGCAGCTTTCTTTTGTGCGCTATGCGGCACTGGCCCTGGCTGCCGCTATCGGTGGAAGCTGGATAGCCGGACACTGGACTTTTGGCTACAACGGCTGGCTGTTTGGCATTCTGGCTGTGGTGTGGCACGGTCTGATCGCGGCCCCACCTCTGTGGCTGTACCACTGGCAGGCACGCAGGCAGGGCTGGGCTTGGGCACTGTGTACCCTGCCTTTTTCCTGGGTGGCGTGGGAGTGGCTGGCGGCCAACTGGCAGCCATTTTTCTGGGGAGCCATCGGTGCAAGCCAGTCCAACCTCACCTGGCTGGTGCAGTTTGCCGATGTGGCCGGGGTATGGGGTGTGAGCTGGTGGGTGGTGGCCCTCAATGCGGTATTGGCCCATGGCGTTGCCAACTGGGCGGCTGCCCCGAAACCAGGGTGGCGGGTGGCACGGGTACTGTGTCTGGCCCTGCTTGCCCCCACGCTGTACGGTCAATGGGTCTTCCATGCACTCCGGCCTTCTGCTGAGCCATCGGCGGCGCGGCCAACGCTGGACATTGCGCTGGTGCAACCCGCTGCCCAGCAGGCGGATGGGTTCAAGTCCATTGTCAACCTGATGCAAACGGCCGACAGACGGCAGTGGGATGCCGTGGTGTGGCCGGAGTCGATTTTCAGTGGCATGCCGTTCCACCAGCCGGTTTTCCAGGAAAGCGTGGCCCAATGGAATGTACCCATTCTGATGAGCTTCATCGCCACGCGCCCCGACATGCACCGCCCGGGCTTTGCCGACCCCTATGCGGCAGCCCTGGTGATCGACCCGCAGCGCCTGGAGCGCATCCGCCGTGGCCCCGTCCGCAGTCTGCTGGAGCCGCATTACCGCAAGCAGCGCCTGGTGCCATTCACTGAATTGCAGTTGCTGCCCGATAGCTGGCTGGTGCGCTGGCCGTGGCTGAAGGCTTACACACCATCGCGCATGCGCTACGAAGAACAAGAGGCGCAGCTGCTCACGCTCACCAGCCGCCAGGGGGCGGACTACCCCATCGGCACGCTGATTTGCTACGAGGCTGTCTTCCCCCATCTGTCCGCGCAGGCGGTGCGGGCTGGCGCACAAGCACTGTTCGTGCTGGCCAATGACATCCATTTCGGGCCGACCGAGGCGTGGCAGGCGGCCTCGTTTTCGAGGCTCAGGGCCATCGAGACCCGCACCCCTGTTGTGCGCACTTCCACCTCCGGGGTGGTGGGCGCACTCGATGCACTGGGTCGTTGGCAGCTGCACGACCACAGCCGTGCAGCGGGTATCTACCCGGTTCGGGTGGAGTTGGGGGCCCTGGCTCCGACGCTGTACGTCCGCTGGGGAGACTGGCTGCCCAAGATCGGCGTGGCCGTGCTGATTCTGATGGCGGGGGTTGCAGTCGGCAGCCGTGTGGGCATGGTGAAGTGGCTGCGCCGAACCTGACCGCAGGGCTGGCAGCAGTCTCCTGCGCTTCACGGGTCTGGCACAGGTATATTGCGTGACCCGCTGCCCGCCAGCCGACACCGGTTTGCGATGCAGCCATTCCGCACCCGATGATCGCACCTTCAGATGCAAATGCATGCCCCTCTTCCCGCCGCCATTGCGGTCGGTCTGAACCACCCCGCTTCCAAAACAGAGCTGTTCTGGGCTTTTTCGTGGCTGGCGT
>CALMMY010000118.1 GCA_937868695.1 uncultured Comamonadaceae bacterium | reverse complement strand
GCGGCTTCTTCGATGTTGCCCGAGCGTTCGAGCAAAAAGCCCGAAACGGCGTGAACCAGGCCCAGGCGGTCGGGGCAGGAAAGCGTCAGCACATAAGTGGTGGCTGAGGCGACAGGGGAGGGGGAGAGGGTTTCGGTGGTAGACATAAGGACACGCATTGTCGTTGGATGGGGTGCGTCTGCGCGGTGTGCGTCAGCGGCCCAGTCCGGGCATTTTGCCCAGTTCGGCGCAGTGGTCGCGCGCCGGTACGGGCGCGGTGGGCCACACGGCATCGAAGCCCTGCGCATCGTCGGGGCGGGGGCCGCTGGCATCCAGGCGCACGCTGCGCAGGCTGTGGCGAGGTTCCAGGTGCAGCGGCACACCCACCGTTTTGTCCGCATGCTGGCTGCCGGTCAGCAGCAGCACAGTCTGGCCGGGGCGGATGGCTGCGCCCAGGGTTTTGGCCATGGTGGCATCACGGGCAATCTGGATGCGGGTCATGGGGGTGATCTGGCTGGCGGGCAGCAGGTTGCAATGCCCTTCGGCCACGGCCTGGCGCTGGCGGGCCAGGGCAGCGGGGGGAATGCGGGTGTCCAGTGCGGCCTGGTGCATGGTGCGGGCATTTTGCGGGCGGGGCAGGTTGCCGCCCAGCACGGGCACACCGGCGGCCACAGCGGCCATCACAGCCGGGCCGTAGGCGCTCCAGGGCCAGGCCGATTCGCGCCAGCGCAGGGCTTGCTGCACCTGGGCCTCGCTGGACTGTGCGCCCAGGTTGCGGGTGTGCTGGCCACTGTCGGCCATTTCCAGCACCACGGCTGCCAGCTGGCCGGAGCTGGCGAGAGCCTGCACCACCGCCAGGTGCAGGCGGTGGTGCTCGGGGGCATCGTGCTGTTCGCCCAGCAGCAGCACATCGGGCTGGCCCAGCAAGGCCAGGCGGGCCGCCACAGCCAGCGTTGCCGCATCGGTCGGGGCGGCTGGCGGTGGCAGATGGCCGGATCGCACGGCTGGCTTGGGGGCCACCACCGGGGCGACAGGGGCCACAGGGGGCGGGGTGGTACAGGCGGCCAGGGTGGTCAGCAGGGCTGCGGACCACAGACGCACAACCACCGCGCTGATGCGCGGGCGTGGAGCAGGAAATCGGACATGGCTGGCGCACGGTTGCGGGTGGCGGTGCGGCATGGTGGTGGGGGTGTCGGGCAATGCAGGCATTCGCCCATACTAAGCGGGACGACAACAAGACAAGGACTGTTGAATGAAATTGGGATTGCGAGTGGGGTTGACCCTGTTGCTGGCGCTGGGTGCAGCCCTGGTGTGTGTGGAGCTGCACACACCCATTCCGTGGATGCTGGGGCCGCTGCTGATGACGGCCAGCGCATCGCTGCTGGGGATGCCTGTGTACAGCGCCATGCCGTTGCGCAATGCGGGCCAGTGGGTCATCGGCACGGCGCTGGGGCTGTATTTCACGCCTGCGGTGGGGTCGCTGGTGGCCAGCCTGTGGTGGGTCATTGCCCTGGGTGTGGTGTGGGCCTGCCTGTCGGGTTGGTGCCTGGGCCGCTGGCTGGACAAGGCCCATGCCGCCGAGCTGGACAGCCTCAGCCCCCAGGCCCGCCGCGCCACCACCTACTTTGCCGGGGCCATCGGCGGGGCCTCTGAAATGACGCTGATTGCCGAGCGCCACGGTGCCCGCACCGACCTGGTGGCCAGCGCCCACAGCCTGCGGGTGCTGATGGTCACCGTCATCCTGCCCTTTGCCATGGTGCTGTGGGGCGTGCATGGGCTGGATGCCAGCGCCGCCACGGTGTCGCGCGAAGTGCTGCCCACGGGCATGCTGGTGCTGTTCATGCTGACCGGCGCGGGTGCCTTGGCCATGCGGGCACTGGGCAGGGCCAACCCGTGGTTCATGGGCGCGTTGCTGGTGACCATGGTGCTGACGCTGGCCGATGTGCAGCTGTCGGCCCTGCCCGTGCCGCTGACCAATGCGGCCCAGTTGTTCATTGGCATCAGCCTGGGCGTGCGCTTCACCCCTGAATTTGCCCGCTCGGCCCCGCGCTGGCTGGCGGCGGTGGTGCTGGGCACCGCCGCCATGATGGCGGTGTGCGCCCTGTTCGGTTCAGCCCTGGCCTGGCTGACCGGCCTGCATCCCGCCACCCTGATTCTGGGCACCTCGCCCGGCGGCATTGCCGAAATGGCCATCACCGCCAAGGTGCTGCAACTGGGTGTGCCCGTGGTCACGGCCTTTCAGGTGTGCCGCCTGGTGGCGGTGCTCATCCTGGCCGAGCCGATGTACCGCTGGCTGGGGCGTGTCAGCCCAGATCGAAGCGGTCCGCGTTCATGACCTTGGCCCAGGCGGCCACAAAGTCGTGGACGAACTTGGCCTGGCTGTCGTCCTGGGCGTACACCTCGGCGTAGGCCCGCAGGATGGAGTTGGAGCCAAACACCAGGTCCACCCGCGTGGCCGTCCACTTCACCTGGCCGCTGGCGCGGTCGCACACGTTGTAGCTGTTGCGGCCCGTGGGCACCCAGGTGTGGGCCATGTCGGTCAGGTTGACAAAAAAGTCGTTCGTCAGCACGCCGGGGCGGCTGGTGAACACGCCGTGCTGCGTGCCGCCGTGGTTGGTGCCCAGCACCCGCATGCCGCCCACCAGCACGGTCATTTCGACGGCGGTCAGGCCCATGAGCTGGGTGCGGTCCAGCAGCAGTTCTTCGGGCTTGGCCGCGCTGTGCGCTTTTTGCCAGTTGCGGTAGCCGTCGTGCAGGGGCTCCAGCACGGCGAACGAGGCGGCATCGGTTTGCTCCGGCGTGGCATCGCCCCGACCTGGGGCAAACGGCACGGTCACGGCAAAGCCTGCGGCTTGGGCGGCTTCTTCAATGCCCAGGTTGCCCGCCAGCACGATCACGTCGGCCACGCTGGCTCCGGTGTCGGCGGCAATCTGTTCGTACACCGCCAGCACGCGGGCCAGGCGCTCGGGCTCGTTGCCTGCCCAGTCTTTCTGGGGAGCCAGGCGGATGCGGGCACCGTTGGCACCGCCGCGCATGTCCGAGCCCCGCCAGGTGCGGGCGCTGTCCCACGCGGTGGCCACCCGGTCGGCCACCGGCAAGCCTGCTGCGGCAATGCGTGCCTTGACAGCGGTCACGTCGTAATCGGTGCGGCCAGCGGGCACGGGGTCTTGCCAGATCAGGTCTTCGGCGGGCACTTCGGGGCCGATGTAGCGGGCCTTGGGGCCCATGTCGCGGTGGGTCAGTTTGAACCAGGCGCGGGCAAAGGTCTGGTTGAAGTAGGCGGGGTCTCGGTGGAAGCGTTCGGCAATCACGCGGTAGGCCGGGTCCATCTTCATCGCCATGTCGGCATCGGTCATGATGGGCATGCAGCGGATGGACGGGTCTTCCACATCCACCGGCATGTCTTCTTCCTTGATGCCAACGGGTTGCCACTGCCAGGCCCCGGCGGGGCTTTTTGCCAGTGTCCAGTCGTAGGTGAACAGCAGGTGGAAGTAGCCGTTGTCCCACTGGGTGGGGTGGGTGGTCCATGCGCCCTCGATGCCGCTGCTGACGGTGTCGCGGCCCACACCACGGCTGGTGCGGTTTTGCCAGCCCAGGCCTTGCTCGTCCACATCGGCGGCTTCGGGCTCCGGCCCCAGCAGTTTGGCGTTGCCGTTGCCGTGTGCCTTGCCCACGGTGTGGCCGCCAGCGGTGAGGGCCACGGTTTCTTCGTCGTCCATGGCCATGCGGGCAAAGGTCAGGCGCACGTCCTGGGCGGTGCGCAGCGGGTCGGGCTGGCCGTTCACGCCCTCGGGGTTGACGTAGATCAGGCCCATCTGCACGGCGGCCAGCGGGTTGTCGAGAGACTCGCGGCTGTCGCCTTCGTGGCGGGTGGAGGCCAGCCATGTTTTTTCAGCGCCCCAGTCGATGTCTTTTTCAGGGTGCCAGATGTCTTCGCGGCCAAAGGCAAAGCCATAGGTTTTCAGGCCCATTGACTCGTAGGCCACGTTGCCCGCCAGAATGATGAGGTCGGCCCAGCTGAGCTTGTTGCCGTATTTCTTTTTGATGGGCCACAGCAGGCGGCGGGCTTTGTCGAGGTTGACGTTGTCGGGCCAGGAGTTGAGCGGCGCAAAACGCTGGTTGCCGGTGCCCGCGCCGCCCCTGCCATCGGCCACGCGGTAGGAGCCCGCCGCATGCCAGGCCATGCGCACCATCAGGCCGCCGTAGTGGCCCCAGTCGGCGGGCCACCAGGGCTGGCTGTCGGTCATGAGCGCGGTGAGGTCTTGTTTCAGCGCAGCCACGTCGAGTTTTTTCACTTCTTCGCGGTAGTTGAAGCTGGCACCCAGCGGGTTGGTTTTGCGGTCGTGCTGGTGCAGGATGTCCAGGTTCAGCGCGTTGGGCCACCAGGCCGTGGGGGTGTGGCCGCTGGCGGTGTTGCCGCCGTGCATGACCGGGCATTGACCGGTGGAAGAAGAGGTGGTGTGCATGTGTGTCTCCGGTGATGGGGTGAAGGGCAGT
>CALMMY010000117.1 GCA_937868695.1 uncultured Comamonadaceae bacterium | reverse complement strand
TGATTCTGCTGGCACCAAGCTGGGGCGGCATGATCAACGGCATCATGACCCTGTCTGGCGCATGGCACAAGCTGCGTGATGACCCCATCCTGCGTTTTCTGATCGTGTCCTTGTCCTTCTACGGCATGTCCACTTTCGAAGGTCCAATGATGTCCATCAAGACAGTGAATGCACTGTCCCATTACACCGACTGGACTGTTGGTCACGTTCACTCCGGCGCTCTGGGCTGGGTGGGGCTGATCTCCATGGGTTCCTTGTATTACTTGGTTCCCCGCCTGTTTGGTCAAAAGCAGATGCACAGCATCAAGGCCATTGAAATCCACTTCTGGGTTGCCACTATCGGTATCGTTCTGTACATCGCTGCGATGTGGATTGCCGGTGTGATGCAAGGTTTGATGTGGCGCTCCGTCAACCCTGATGGCAGCTTGACTTACACCTTCGTCGAGTCGGTCAAGGCCACCTTCCCCTTCTATGTCATCCGTCTGCTCGGTGGTTTGCTGTACCTCGGCGGCATGGTCATCATGTTGTGGAACGTGCTGATGACTGCCACCAAAGGCAAGGCGGTGGATGTTCGTATCCCCGCTGTCAACCCTGCTCACGCCTAAGGAGATCTACATGGCACAAGGAAATGCACCAAAGGGTTTCACGCATGAGCGGATTGAAACCAACAACTTTCTGATGATCATTCTGATCGTTCTGGTGATTGCAGTGGGAGGATTGGTTGAAATCGTCCCTCTGTTCTTCCAGAAGTCCACCACGCAGCCAGTTGAAGGTCTGAAGCCATACACAGCATTGCAGGTTGCAGGCCGTGACGTGTATGTGCGCGAAGGTTGCTACAACTGCCACTCACAGATGATTCGCCCCTTCCAGGCCGAAACACTGCGTTATGGTCAGTTTTCACTGGCTGGCGAATATGTGTACGACCGCCCATTCCAATGGGGCAGCAAGCGCACAGGCCCTGATCTTCACCGCGTGGGTGGCCGCTACAGTGACGAATGGCACCGTACCCACTTGAACAACCCTCGTGATGTGGTGCCCGAGTCCAACATGCCTGCATACCCTTGGCTGGAAAAGCGTGCAGCAGATCACGCTGTATTGCCAGCCAAAATGGCAGCTCTGCGTACCTTGGGCGCTCCTTACTCGGACGATGAAATTGCCAAATCTTCTGATGAAGTGAAAGGCAAAACCGAGTTGGATGCAGTGATTGCTTACCTGCAAGTGCTCGGCACGGCAGTCAAGTAAATTCAACTTATAAGGACACGCCATGGACATCAATGACATGCGCAGTGCAGTCACAGTGGTCAGTTTTCTGGTCTTTGTGGGCATCGTTGCCTGGGCTTGGTCCAAGCGAAACAAGTCCAACTTTGACGAGGCAGCGCAGCTGCCCTTCAAAGATGATTAAAACGGCTTGAGCTTACCGAGAGAAATATCATGAGCGATTTTATTAATGACTTCTGGGCAATGTATGTGGCCGTGGCCACCATTGCCAGCATCATCGCCTGTCTGATTCTGTTGTGGATTTCAGGAACCACGAAAGTTTCACCGTCAGCGGACAACACGACTGGCCACGTTTGGGATGGTGACCTGCGCGAGATGAACAACCCATTACCCAAATGGTGGGTGTATTTGTTCATCATCACGGTGATTTTTGCCTTTGTGTACGGTGCGCTTTACCCTACTTTCGGAACCTTCAAAGGTCAGTTGGGCTGGTCTTCCCGCGGTCAACACGCCGCAGAGGTTGCCAAGGTTGAAAAAGCAATTGCGCCTATCTATGCAGAGTTTGTCAAAATGGATGCGCCTGCCGTTGCTGCCAACCCCAAGGCGAATGCCATTGGTGAACGCCTGTTCATGAACTACTGCGCCCAGTGCCACGGTTCCGACGCGCGTGGTAGCAAAGGCTTCCCCAACTTGGCTGACAACGACTGGTTGGGTGGCGGTGACCCTGCCACCATCAGTGCAACCATTGCAAACGGGCGCGCTGGTGTGATGCCTCCAATGGCTGCGGCTGTGGGTACATCTGAAGATGTGGCCAACGTTGCTCAATATGTGTTGAGCTTGTCTGGCAGCCCACACGATGCAGTGAAGGCATCTTTGGGTAAGGAAAAGTTTGCTGCATGTGCGGCCTGCCACGGTGCAGACGGGAAAGGCAACCATGCTGTTGGTGCTCCAAATCTGACCGACAATGTCTGGTTGTACGGATGGGGTGCCGATGCCATTATCAAAATTGTGAACGAAGGCAAGACCAACGTCATGCCCGGACAAGCAAGGTTGCTGAATGCTGATCAAATTCATCTGCTCACCGCATATGTTTGGGGTTTGTCAAATAAACCAGCTGCCGCGCAGTGATTGATTTGAAAAGGGGGCATCTGCCCCCTTGTTTCATTTTCTGTACAAAGCTACACACCAATTCTTTGGTTAAATTTTCCGCATAGATTCAGTACACTGATCCAACCATGAACACATTCAGCGCATCATCCGGAGTTACCCGCCAACCGCATCAGCGTACTGCTTGGTGGCGTGAACCGTATCTTTGGTTGGTAGTTGGTGGGCCGCTGGTTGTTGTGGTGGCTGCAATCATCACGGTTGTCATTGCTTTTCAAAAGCCTGACCCAGTGATCAGTCGCAATGACTATCAGCAAGCTGTACTGCTCAAAAGAAAAGCTGCTGATCACCAGCAGTTATTGGATGATCTTGCAAAATTGCAACCGGCACATCAAGCCAGAAATCATGCTGCCTCACCCGTTGTACCTGGGTTGAACGTGGACAACAAATAGCCTGTGATTCATCCTGTCAATCAATGACTTTTCGCCAGATTGTCACGTATCCTCAAAGGAGTTTCTCATGATTGGAAAAAGGTTGATGTGGATCGCTTGGCCAGCTTTTCTGGTTGCAGCAGTTCTGGAAATGCTGGTTTTTGCTTTCATTGACCCCAATGAACTCCATTGGGGCGGCGCTTCTCTGGGGTGGACGCGGGAAGCGGTTTACACGGTAAGTTTTTTTCTCTTCTGGGCGCTCACGATGGTGTCCAGTGGCCTGACTACCATGCTCAGCATGTCGCCATTTGAAGTGAACCGCTGCCCTTTTCCAGTGGACAATCGCCCTTTGAACTGCACCAAATCGGGCGGGTGCTGATATTTTATTCTGGGGGCTGATTCAGTCCAAATTTCAGCGGGACGTGGCAGGCGGGTTCACAATTTGCCGAAGTGCCTCGGTGTCTTTGATGTGAACGTAGCGTTGCTTGACTTCAATGATGCCTTCTTCTACAAATTTTGAGAAGGTTCTGCTGACAGTTTCCAGCTTCATACCCAAATAGCTTCCTATCTCCTCTCTGGTCATGCGAAGCACCAGTTCTGACTGGGAGAATCCCCTGGCGTGCAGGCGCTGAACCAAATTCAGAAGAAAAGCAGCCAGTCTTTCTTCTGCGCGCATACTTCCCAGTAACAGCATCACGCTGTGATCCCGGACAATTTCCCGGCTCATGATCTTGTGTATGTGGTGCTGTAGTGTGGTGAATTCCCGTGACAACTCTTCTACTTGGTCAAATGGCATCACACAAACTTCAGCGTCTTCCAGTGCTATGGCATCGCACGAGTGCCTGTCGCTGACAATGCCATCCAGTCCAATGATCTCGCCTGTCATCTGGAAACCCGTGACCTGATCGCGTCCGTCTGCTGTGGTGATGCGGGTTTTGAAAAAGCCGGATCGAACTGCGTAGAGCGATGTGAATTTCTCGCCGGCACTGAAGAGGGCGCTACCGCGTTTGATGCGCTTGCGGGTAGAGATCACGGTTTCCAGTTTGTCAATTTCTTGTGCGTTCAAACCAAGAGGTAAACACAGCTCTCTGAGGTTGCAGTTTGAGCAAGCGACTTTGACAGTGTTTGAATCCATTGGGGTGCCTTGATGTGCATCAAGAATGATGCAAAAAAATGAAAGTGAGCTTGTGCTTGAGTCTATAGCAGCCCGAGCTGATTTTTCTGTGTTCCACAGTGCGCGCAGGGTGTCAGAGGCCGTTTGTCAAATGCGGATTCATTTGATGCATGTCAAAAGCCATCAGATCAAGCGGTGGCACAGTGCCCGAAATTCGGAGATTTCGATTGACCCATGTGATTTCAGAGCAGCTGCTCAAACGTTTTGATGTGCCAGGACCACGCTATACGTCCTATCCGACAGCGGACAGATTTGTAGAAGCGTTCACAGAGGCTGACTATATTCAAGCCTTGGAGCAGCGACGTGTCGGCTCCATGACATTACCCTTGTCTTTGTACATCCACATTCCTTTTTGCGAGTCAGTCTGCTACTACTGTGCATGCAACAAGGTCATTACCAAGCATCACGAAAAGGCAGCTGAGTACCTGCGTTACCTGTCCAGGGAGGTAGAGTTACAAGTCTGCCATTTTGGAAGAGGGCATTCAGTTTCCCAGCTCCATTTGGGTGGTGGTACCCCCACTTTTCTGAGTGATCAGGAAATTGAGGATCTGATGTCCATGATCCGGCGCAACTTCACGCTCGTACCGGGCGGGGAGTATTCGGTGGAGGTGGATCCCCGTACCGTCACACCCGACAGATTGCGAACTCTGTACAGGCTGGGATTTAATCGCTTGAGTTTTGGCGTGCAGGATTTTGACCCCGCAGTGCAAAAAGCTGTTCACCGAGTCCAGCCTGCCGATCAGGTTTTTGCGCTGGTTGAGGCCGCCAGGGAAATTGGTTTCGATTCGTTGAATGTGGATCTGATCTATGGCCTGCCACTGCAAACGCCAGAGTCTTTTGCCCGTACATTGGCGCAAGTGAATGCCCTGCGCCCTGACCGGATCGCCTTGTATGCGTATGCCCATTTGCCATCACGGTTTAAACCACAGCGGCGGATAATTGCCGCAGAGTTGCCCAGCGCATCCGACAAGTTGTCAATGCTGTCCGCCTCATTGGATGCTTTTGATGAGGGCGGTTACGTTTATGTGGGCATGGATCATTTCGCGCTACCGGATGATGCATTGGCAGTGGCCAAGCGCCAAGGGCGTTTGCACCGCAATTTCCAGGGTTACAGCACGCAGCCCGACTGTGATTTGATTGCTCTTGGGGTGTCGGCCATTGGGCGAATCGGTTCCACCTACAGTCAAAACGCCAAAACGCTGGAAGAGTATTACGATGCCCTTGATCAGGGGCGTTTGCCGATCGTGCGTGGCTTGGCGGTTAACCGAGACGATTTATTGCGTCGTTCGGTCATCATGGCGCTGATGTGTCAAGGACGCGTACATTACGAATCCATTGAGCTGGGTCATCTGATTACTTTCAAAAGCTACTTTGCCCGTGAGCTGGAGGTCATGGCTGATCTGGCCTCCCAAGGCTTGGTGACATTGGATGAAACCGGGATAGAGGTGACAGCCATTGGGTGGTACTTGGTGCGGGCCATTGCCATGACTTTTGATCGTTATTTGCAGGCTGATCAGGACAGAGCTCGGTTTTCTCGCATTATTTGATCCGCTTGAAGTTTCACAGCGAGTGGCGGTCAGATAAAGTCGCTTGATGCAAACAACCATGATCGTATCGGCCCTGTTGATGGGCCTGGTGGGTGGGCCACATTGCGTGGCCATGTGCGGTGCTGCCTGTTCAGGCATTGCCCGATCTGCTGGAAATGGCAGTACTCGTGCTTTGTGGGTGTTTCAGCTGAGTCGCATGCTGGGCTATGCTGCGATGGGAATGGTCGCTGCCGGTTCAGTCCAGGGTTTGGCTTGGTTTGGAGCCAATACGGCGGTGATCAGACCCGTGTGGACAATGATGCATGTCGCGGCTTTGCTATTGGGTCTTGTTTTGCTGGTGCAAGCTCGCCAACCCGCCTGGGTAGACGGCCTGGCACAAAAAGTGTGGCGAAAAGCGAAACCCCTGATGCTGTCAATGGGGCGCAATGCACCGCTGGTGATGGGCATGGGTTGGGCATTGATGCCATGTGGGCTTCTTTATTCTGCCCTGCTGGTTGCTTCGCTATCGGCCAATGCGTTGGAGGGGGCGCTGATCATGGCTGCATTTTCTGCGGGCACATCTGTCTCATTGACGTTGGGTTCTTGGCTGTTGCTCAGAGTGCGAGGTGGGCAGTCAGGCGCATGGGCGATCCGGATGGCCGGTCTTGCCCTTGGAGCCACTTCTGGTTGGGCTCTTTGGATGGGCATGACTCAGCCTTCCGGCCTCTGGTGTTTGTGAGTTGTCAGGACATTGAATGACGTGGGGTGGTGGTCGCGATGACCACGCCAATCAAAGCAATGGCAAAAGCAATGATTTGCGTTGTTCCCATTTGTTCACCCAAAAAAACCACTCCGGTCAGGGCCGCGCTGATGGGCAGCATCACAGTGAACACACCTGCCTGACTTGCGGGTGTGGTCTTCAGGCCAGTCATCCACAGCCACACAGTCCACACACTGGCTGCCATTCCATAAAAAAGAAGCAGCAGCCACATGGTTGGAGGCACAGATAAAAAGTCAAATTCGATGGCTGACCACACACCCAGTGGCATGACCAGAGCCAATCCCCATAAATTGATGATGGCTGAAATCCGCTTCGGGCTCAGTCCCTCGGTCAATTTTTTGCCTATCACTGCGTAAGCAGCTTCGCAAAAAACGGCACCAATCAAAAGCATGTTTCCCAGCCAGATTGAACTGATGCCGAGAAAAGTGCTTTGACTTTGGTATTCGATGGATGGCTGCGCTGATTTTGATGCAGAGTACAAGGCTATCCCGACGGCAGCACAGGCAATACCGGCCCAATTTCTCCAGTCGATACGCTCTTTCAAGAATATCCAGCTGAGAAGTGCCACCACCGCTGGAATGGCCGACATGATGATGCCCGCAGCGACTGCGGTGGTGAATCGCATGCCAAACAGCATGCACACCGAGAACAAGAAATTTCCCAGGAATGATTCCAGAAACAACAGCTTCTTGGTCGAATGACTGAGTGGCGCTTCGGTTGCTGGTTTGCGAATCCAGTTGACCATGGCAAATGCGCCAACCAGGAAGCGCAAGGTGGCCAAAAGAAAAACGGGAAAAATACCCAACAAGGGCTTGGAAAGCGCGACATAACTCCCCACTAAAGCCATGCTCAATGCAAGGCATCCGTATCCAATCCAGTGAGCGATCGTCATGTTTTCATCCCGATTGGAAGAGTATCAATATTCCGTATTGCGAGATGGCTTTTTTGTATCTCAAAAAAATAAGCTCCGCTTCTGGATGCTCGCTGCGGACGTTGCAATGGTTTTGATCTCATATTGAGAAATTTAATTAGTAGATTGATGTTTTATAAAGAAAAAATAATTTGTCTTATATAAGACACAAGAGCTTAAAAGGGCTTAAACAACGCTTACATTATTGGGTAGTGCCAGTGCAAATCGATGGACTTCAGTTAACCAACCCTAGGAGTGTGTCTCATGTCCCAAATGACCCGTGAACAACAAATTGCAGCCCTTGAAAAAGACTGGGCTGAGAACCCACGCTGGAAGCTCGTCAAGCGCGGCTACTCCGCTGCTGACGTGGTGCGTCTGCGCGGCAGCCTGCAACCCGAATACACCCTGGCCCAACGCGGTGCCAAGGTTCTGTGGGACAAAGTAAACGGCGGTGCCAAGAAGGGCTACGTCAACGCTTTCGGTGCCATCACTGCTGGTCAAGCCATGCAGCAAGCCAAGGCCGGCCTGGAAGCCGTGTACCTGTCGGGCTGGCAAGTCGCCGCTGACGGCAACACCTCCGAAACCATGTACCCCGACCAGTCGCTGTATGCCTACGACTCCGTCCCCACCATGGTTCGCCGCATCAACAACACCTTCAAGCGCGCTGACGAAATTCAGTGGAGCCGTGGCATCAACCCCGGCGATGAAGGCTTCATCGACTACTTCCTGCCCATCGTCGCTGACGCTGAAGCCGGTTTTGGCGGCGTGCTGAACGCTTTCGAACTGATGAAGAACATGATCACTTCGGGTGCCGCTGGCGTTCACTTCGAAGACCAACTGGCTGCTGCCAAGAAGTGCGGCCACATGGGTGGCAAGGTGCTGGTGCCTACCCGCGAAGCCGTGGAAAAGCTGATCTCTGCCCGTTTCGCCGCTGACGTTCTGGGCGTGCCCACCCTGATCCTGGCCCGTACCGACGCTGAAGCTGCTAACCTGATCACCAGCGACTACGACGAGAACGACAAGAAGTTCCTGACGGGCGAGCGCACACAAGAAGGTTTCTACCGCGTCAAGAACGGTCTGGAGCAATCCATCAGCCGTGGCGTGGCTTACGCCCCCTACGCTGACCTGGTGTGGTGCGAAACCGGCGTGCCCGATATCGGCTTCGCCCGTGAATTCGCTCAAGCCGTTCAAGCTGCCTGCCCCGGCAAGCTGCTGTCCTACAACTGCTCGCCTTCCTTCAACTGGAAGAAGAACCTCAACGACAGCCAGATCGCTTCCTTCCAGGAAGAGCTGTCCGCGCTGGGCTACAAGTACCAGTTCATCACGTTGGCTGGTATCCACGTCAACTGGTACAACACCTTCAAGTTCGCCCATGCTTACGCTCGCGGCGAAGGCATGAAGCACTACGTCAACATGGTGCAAGAGCCCGAATTCGCTGCCCGCGAACAAGGCTACACCTTCGTGTCTCACCAGCAAGAAGTGGGTACAGGTTACTTCGACGACGTGACCACCGTGATCCAAGGCGGTTCTTCCTCTGTGAAGGCCCTGACCGGTTCTACCGAAGAAGAGCAGTTCCACTGATCTCCCTCTGATTCCCATGTGCGCCCGCTGATGTGGGCGCATGGGTTCATCTACAAAAAAGCCACCTGTTCACGGTGGCTTTTTTGTGATCGGTTTTGTGGGAAAATCCGGGCATTACCAATTTTCAAGAGCGAGAAAGGCAAACTGGTTATGACACCGCGAACTCAGGAGTTTTTTATCCCGGCCTGTTAAGGCTGGCAGTTCGCGCCTGCCCCTGTTTCCTTTCATGAACCTTCTTTCCAGCGCGGCCCCTTGTCGCGCTTTTTGCTTTTTGGACTTCAGTCATGCTCAATATCACGCTTCCCGATGGATCTCAACGTCAATTTCCCGGCCCGGTCACCGTGGCTGAGGTGGCCGCCTCCATTGGCACAGGTCTGGCCAAGGCTGCCCTGGGTGGCAAGATTGGCGACAAAATTGTCGATACCTCGCACCAAATTACCACCGATTCACCATTGGCCATCGTGACGGCAAAAGACCCAGAAGGGCTGGAGCTGATTCGCCATTCCACGGCTCACTTGCTGGCCTATGCGGTCAAGGATTTGTTTCCGGATGCACAGGTCACGATTGGCCCTGTGATTGAAAACGGGTTTTATTACGACTTTGCCTACAAGCGGCCATTCACGCCAGAAGATTTGGCTGCGATTGAAAAGCGCATGACTGCGTTGGCCAGCAAGGATGAGCCCATCGTGCGTCGTGTGTTGCCGCGCGACGAGGCTGTGGCGCATTTCAAAGCATTGGGTGAGCATTACAAGGCGGAACTGATTGGCAGTATTCCCGATGACCAGGATGTCAGCCTTTACCGTGAAGGTGCATTCGAGGATTTGTGCCGTGGTCCCCACGTACCCAGTACCGGCAAGCTCAAGCATTTCAAATTGATGAAAGTGGCAGGGGCCTATTGGCGTGGCGATCACCGCAATGAAATGTTACAGCGCGTTTACGGTACAGCCTGGGCCACCAAAGACGAATTGCAGCAGTATCTGACCAGGCTGGAAGAGGCGGAAAAACGGGATCACCGCAAACTGGGGCGGGAGCTGGATTTGTTTCACCTGGACGAACATTCGCCTGGTACGGTGTTCTGGCATCCCAAAGGCTGGACGGTTTGGCAAGAGGTTGAGCAATACATGCGCCGCGTGTACCGCAACAACGGCTACCAGGAGGTCAAAGGGCCCCAGATTCTGGACAAATCACTGTGGGAAAAAACGGGTCACTGGGACAAGTACCGCGAAAACATGTTCACCACCGACAGTGAAAAGCGTGAATATGCCCTCAAGCCCATGAATTGCCCTGGGCACATCCTGATATTCAAGCAGGGCATCAAGAGCTACCGCGATTTGCCTTTGCGCTACGGCGAATTTGGTCAGTGCCACCGCAATGAGCCCACCGGGGGCTTGCACGGCATCATGCGGGTGCGTGGCTTCACGCAAGACGATGGTCACATTTTCTGTACCGAAGATCAAATTCTGGCTGAGTGCGGTACGTTTACCACTTTGCTGCAAAAAGTGTACCAAGATTTTGGTTTCACTGAAATTTTGTACAAAGTGGCTACCCGGCCAGAGCAACGGATTGGCTCAGATGATTTGTGGGACAAGGCCGAAGAGGCTTTGATCGCCAGTTTGCGTCAATCAGGGTGCGAATTTGAAATTTCTCCCGGTGAAGGGGCCTTCTATGGACCCAAGGTGGAGTACACACTGAAAGATGCGTTGGGTCGCCATTGGCAATGCGGAACCATTCAGGTTGATTTTTCCTTGCCAGTTCGCTTGGATGCCGAATACGTCACGGAAACCAGCGATCGTCGCCACCCTGTGATGCTGCACAGGGCTATTCTGGGAAGTTTGGAGCGTTTCTTGGGTATTCTGATTGAGCAGCATGCCGGTGCAATGCCTGTTTGGTTGGCTCCGGTGCAGGTTTCTGTGCTCAACATTACCGATGCCCAGTCTGATTACGTACAAGATGTGGTAAATGCGCTGCAAAACCAGGGGCTGCGGGCTGCGCACGACCTCAGAAATGAGAAGATTACGTATAAAATACGGGAGCATTCAATGCAGAAAGTGCCTTTCATCCTGGTCGCTGGCGACAAGGAAAAGGCTGCAGGAACAGTTGCAGTGCGTGCCAGAGGCAATCAAGATCTGGGTACCATGAGCGTTTCTGAGTTCATCTCAACAGTCACCCAGCAAGTTCAAGCCAAGCTTTGACTTGAGTGTTGTCTGCTGAGTACATCCCAAGTTTGACCCAAAGCGAGTAACACCATAGCTACCAATTTTCGTGATCGTCGTCAACGTGAAGAGCGCCAACACCGCTTGAACCGTGAAATCATGGCCCCTGAAGTTCGCCTGTCAGGGCCAGAGAATGAACCTCTGGGCATCGTGAGCTTGATGGATGCTCTGCGCATGGCTGGTGAGTTGGATGTTGATCTGGTTGAGATTGCAGCAACAGCCAATCCGCCCGTGTGTCGGCTGATGGACTACGGCAAGTTCAAGTACCAAGAGCAGAAAAAAGCAGCAGAAGCCAAGGCCAAGCAGACGGTCATTGAAATCAAGGAAGTGAAGTTTCGCCCAGGCACAGATGACGGCGACTACCACATCAAGATGCGCAATATCCGTCGATTTTTGGGTGATGGTGACAAATGCAAAATTACCTTGCGTTTCCGTGGCCGTGAAATCACACACCAGGAAATTGGCTTGGCTTTGTTGCAGCGCATCCGCGATGACTTGGCTGACACCATTGTGGTGGAGCAGTTCCCCAAACTCGAAGGCCGTCAGATGATCATGATGATTGCGCCAGGTCGCAAAAAGCCCGGAGCTGTCGTCAAATCTGCGGATGCATCTCAGGTAGCAACAGCGTAATCGATTTGTTGATGGCAGTTTTCTGCCGTCACAAGACCCGGCTTGCCGGGTCACCGCAGTGGTTAACCACTGCACCACAAGTGTCTCGGGGCCAACAAGTTCACGTCAGGTTCGTGGCGCCTCGCGAGCACAATCAACAGGAGCATTCAATGCCCAAAATGAAGACCAAAAGCGGCGCCAAAAAGCGTTTCCGCGTTCGTCCAGGTGGTACCGTCAAGCGCGGCCAAGCCTTCAAACGTCACATTCTGACCAAGAAGACCACCAAAAATAAACGCCATTTGCGCGGTTCAGTTGCTGTTCATGAGACCAATATGGGTCACATGGCACAGATGCTGCCCGGCATGGGTATTTAATCAACGACGAACAAGGAGTAAACCATGCCTCGCGTCAAACGTGGTGTAACGGCTCGCGCCCGCCACAAAAAAGTTCTCGCCCTTGCAAAAGGTTTCCGTGGTCGCCGTGGCAATGTCTTCCGCATCGCCAAACAGGCGGTGATGAAAGCTGGTCAGTATGCATACCGTGACCGTCGCAACAAGAAACGTGTATTCCGCCAACTGTGGATTGCCCGTATCAATGCCGGTACCCGTGAGCTTGGTCTGACCTACAGCCAATTCGCCAATGGTCTGAAAAAGGCTGCCATCGAAATTGACCGCAAAGTGTTGGCAGACCTCGCTGTCAATGACAAAGCTGCCTTTGCCAGCATCGTTGCACAGGTCAAAACTGCCTTGGCAGCTTGATCTTCGGCGAATCTGTGGCGCACGCAGTGCGTCACAGAGTTGTGCCTCCCAACAAGGGCCATGCCTTCTGAAGTGCTGGCCCTTTTTTATTGACGAGAATCCGCATGATCGACTTGGATGTACTTGTGGGGTCGGCCACCGAGCTGTTCGCTCAAACCCAAACGCCCGCAGAACTTGAAAACGCAAAGGCGCAGTTTTTGGGAAAAACCGGCAAGCTCACCGAGCTGATGAAGGGCCTGGCGACTCTTTCCATTGCAGAAAAAAAATCCCAGGGCGCAGCCATTAATGCGGCCAAGCAATCCATTGAGTTGGCCTTGACGCAGCGTCGCCAGGCAATGGCCGATGCCGAGTTGCAGCTCCAGTTGCGAGCCGAGGCACTGGATGTCACTTTGCCTGGTCGGCAGGTGCGTGCGGGCGGTTTGCATCCGGTGTCGCTGACGCTGGAGCGCATTGAGGCCATATTTGGCTCAATGGGGTTTGAGGTTGCTCAGGGTCCCGAGATTGAAACCGACTGGTTCAATTTCACGGCACTCAATACTCCTGAAGACCATCCCGCCAGATCAATGCACGACACTTTCTACATTGAGGGTGGTACCGATGCAGCGCCGCTGCTTCTGAGGACGCACACCAGCCCCATGCAGATCAGGCACGCCGTCCAGCATGTCAAAAAATACCGCAACCGTCTGGATGCAGGGCAGGGCATGCCGGAAATTCGCGTTATCGCACCCGGCAGAACCTATCGGGTGGACAGCGATGCCACCCATTCGCCCATGTTTCACCAGTGTGAAGGGCTCTGGGTGGGTGAGGCCATCAGCTTCAAAGATTTGAAATTTGTCTTCACTGATTTTTGCCGTACTTTTTTCGAGAGTGAAGACTTGGTGCTGCGGTTCCGCCCCAGCTTTTTCCCATTCACTGAACCGAGTGCTGAAATTGACATCCAGTTTCAGAGTGGCCCTTTGGCCGGACGTTGGTTGGAAGTGGCGGGGTCGGGCCAGGTTCACCCCAACGTGATCAGAAACATGGGCTTGGATCCCGAGCACTTCATGGGTTTCGCATTTGGCATGGGGCCAGATCGCCTCACCATGCTGCGCTATGGTGTCAATGATCTGCGTTTATTCTTTGACGGGGACGTGCGGTTTCTCAGTCAGTTTCAATAATTTGTTTGAAGTCACACCATGCAGTTTTCTGAGTCTTGGTTGCGCCAATACTGCAACCCACCGCTTTCCACCCAACAACTTGCCGACACCCTGACCATGGCAGGCTTGGAGGTCGAAGACCTGCAGCCCGTGGCCCCTCCGTTTGAGGGGGTGGTGGTTGCTGAAATTTTGACGGCCGAGCAGCATCCGAATGCCGACCGGCTGCGGGTTTGTACCGTGAATGCCGGACTGGAGCAACCGCTCACGATTGTGTGTGGAGCCCCCAATGCCCGCCCAGGTATCCGCATTCCTTGCGCGATGGTGGGAGCCGTGCTGCCTCCGGGTGCAGATGGTCAGCCGTTTCGCATCAAACTGGGCAAGCTGCGTGGTGTCGAAAGCCAGGGCATGTTGTGCTCAGCCAAAGAGCTGACCCTCAGCAGCGATGCCGATGGTTTGATGGAGTTGCCAGCCGATGCACCCATTGGCACCGGCATTCGGGCCTATCTTGATTTGGACGACACGCTGTTCACTCTCAAGCTCACTCCCAATCTGGCCCATTGTTTGAGCGTGTACGGTGTGGCACGTGAGTTGTCCGCCCTGACTGGCGTGCCGCTTAAACCATTGTCGGCACAGTCCGTGGTGGCGAGCCACGATGTGACTGTCCCCGTGCATGTGCAAGCGCATGATTTGTGCGGACGGTTTTCTGGTCGTGTCATCCAGGGTATTGATCCAAAAGCCAAAACACCACGCTGGATGGCCGAGCGTTTGCAGCGTTGCGGGCAGCGCCCGGTCAGCGCATTGGTCGATATCTCCAACTACGTCATGTTTGAGCTGGGGCAACCCACGCACATTTTTGACTTGGACAAACTGCATGGTGGCTTGACCGTTCGCTGGGCCCACCCAGGCGAAGAACTCAAGCTGCTCAACGGCAACACTGTCCAGCTGGATGGATCAGTTGGCGTGATTGCAGATGCCCAGTCAGTCGAATCGCTGGCGGGCATCATGGGTGGCGATGCCACTGCGGTGTCAGATGACACGTGCAATGTCTATGTGGAAGCTGCGTTCTGGTGGCCCAAGGCGGTCGCTGGACGTTCCAGGCGCTTTAATTTTTCGACCGATGCGGGACACCGTTTTGAGCGCGGCGTGGATCCACGACAAACAACCGCAGCCCTCGAATACATCACCCGACTGGTGCTGGACATTTGTGGCGGCCAGGCGGGGCCGGTCACAGATCAGCAGCCTAACATGCCTGCCAAGCAGCCTGTGGTATTGCGGGTTGCACGTGCGCAGCGCGTGATTGGCATGCCTCTGTCCCAAGCGGTTTGCAGCCAGGCCTTGCGCGGTCTGGGTTTGGCGGTGGAAGATGGCGATGGTGTGCTGACAGTGACACCCCCGTCATACCGTTTTGATTTGCAGCTGGAAGAAGACCTCATTGAGGAAGTTGCCCGTGTCGTGGGCTACGACAACCTGCCCAACACCCCGCCACAGTCAGCCATCACGGCCAAAATTCGTCCCGAAAACCAACGCGGCACATTTGCTGTTCGGCGCTTGCTGGCCGGGTTGGGGTATCAGGAAACCATCAATTTCAGCTTTGTGGACGAAGCCTGGGAAAAAAATCTGGCAGGCAACGCCAATCCCATCCGCCTGCTTAACCCCATTGCCAGCCACATGGGGGTGATGCGCTCCTCGCTGATGGCTTCGTTGTTGAATGTGGCCAAGTTCAACCTGGACAGAAAAGCCGACCGCCTGTGCGTGTTTGAGATTGGACGGGTGTTCTTTCGTGATGCTTCTGTACCCGATTCAGACACGACTGTGGGCGGTTTTGACCAGCCTCAACGGGTGGCCGGTCTGGTGTATGGCGCGTCCAGTTCGCTGGGTTGGCAGGGAAAGTCAGCTGGTTTTGACTTTTTTGATGTCAAGGGCCATGTTGAGTCGCTCATGGCCCCGAGAAAGGTTGAATTTCAGGTGGCGCAGCACCCCGCGCTGCATCCTGGTCGCTCTGCCTGTGTCTTGCTTGATGGCCGCTCCATAGGATATGTTGGAGAGCTGCATCCGCAGTGGCGGCAGTCTTGGGGGTTGTCCATCGTACCCATTCTTTTTGAGTTGGATTTGGATGCTGTCACCTCACGCGATGTGCCTGTGTTCACCTCTTTCAGCAAGCACCAGGCCGTGGAGAGAGACATTGCTGTTTGGGTGGCCGAGTCCGTCAGTCATGCCGATGTGATGAATGCGCTGTATGCAGCACCTCACCAGGGTGTACTCAAACACGCAGTCATGTTCGATATTTATCGACCCGGTAAACCAGAGGCTTCTGTGGGCATACTTGAGAAAAGCATGGCCATTCGTCTTACATTGCAGCGAGATGATGGTGGCTTGAATGAGCAAGACATTGAATCAGCCGTCGCCCTGTTGTTGAACAGCCTGACTCAATGCACCGGAGCCCGTTTGCGGGCATGACACATTGTGAGGTGTTCCAGATGAACTCTGTTTTGGATGATTTGGACGCTGGTGCTCTGACCAAAGCACAATTGGCTGAAACGCTGTTTGAGCAGGTTGGCCTGAACAAGCGCGATGCCAAGGATGCGGTCGAAGTGTTTTTCGATTTGATTGGCTCCAGCCTGGTGGCTGGCAACGATGTCAAACTGTCTGGTTTTGGTAATTTTCTGGTGCGAACCAAGTCACCCAGACCAGGGCGCAATCCCAGAACAGGCGAGGCAGTCCACATTGAGTCCCGCCGTGTGGTGACTTTCCATGCCAGCCCAAAATTAAAAGACCAAGTTCAGTTTTCAGACTCAAAGCTTTGAATGCCTGAAAACACAGGCTATAATTGAGGTCTTCGGTGTGTGGCGCAGCCTGGTAGCGCACTTGCATGGGGTGCAAGGGGTCGAAGGTTCGAATCCTTTCACACCGACCATATAAATCAACGGGTTACAGATCAAAAGTCTGTGACCCGTTTTGATTTTCAGTTCACCCTTGATGGTTTGGGGTGTGATTTGGCATTTCAAGCCACGTCGATGGTGTGTATGCCATACTGATTGCGCAGACGGTCGCTGAAATATTGCTTTAGCGTCAGTTTGACAGTCTGGAAGGCGAGTTCGTCCCAAGGAATCTCCGATTCTGTGAACAACCTGGCCTCCATCGTTTCATGACCTGGGTTGAATACTGTGCTCAGCAATTTGGCGCGGTAATAAAAATGCACTTGACCCACACGGGTTACGTTCATCACAGTGAACAGACCTTGCAGTTCGATATCGGCACCTGCCTCTTCATCGGTCTCCCGCATCGCGCCTTGTGAGGTGCTCTCTCCCAGCTCCATGAAGCCGGCTGGCAGAGTCCAGAAGCCTTTGCGCGGCTGAATGTTGCGCTTGCACAGCAGCACCTGCTCGCCTTCCTTGCCCCAAAAGGGCAGGGTGCCCACTACATTCAATGGGTTTTCGTAATGGATGGTGTGGCAGCTGGTGCAAATGGCCCGCTGTCGGGTGTCACCATCATCGGGTATGCGGTAGGCCACCGTAGAGCCGCATTGGCGGCAGTGCTGAATGGGTTTGTGGTGCATGGTGGCATTCAAACAAATCGAGAAAACGAGTCCAATGGTGAAGATTGGGTGCAAAAGTGCCGCAATCAGACAATTTTCAAATTCAGGTTGCTCAGGCCATCGATACTGGCGCACAGCCGATCCCCGCGCTGCACGCCAGCCACACCTTCTGGTGTGCCTGTGAAAATCAGATCACCTGGCTGCAAGATCCAAGCTGAGGAGAGATGGGCAATGGTCTCGGCCACGTTCCAGATCAGTCGGTGAATGTGGCTGCTCTGACGTGGTGTTCCATTCACAGTCAATGCAATGGCGGCGGACACAATGTCCGGGGCAGCGCTGGCAGGGGTGATGGCTCCGATGGGTGCAGATTCATCGAATGCCTTGCCAATGCACCATGGGCGACCTTGTTTTTTCATGTCGGTCTGGAGGTCGCGTCGGGTCATGTCCAGCCCCACAGCGTAGCCAAACACATGGTCGAGTGCCTGCTCGGGCGAGATGTGTTGCCCACCTTTTCCAATGGCCACCACCAGCTCCACTTCGTGATGCAAATTCTGTGTCAGGGTGGGGTAGTGCATCTCGCCGGTTTCGCCTGGGGGAACTGACAGAATGGCATCGGCGGGCTTCATGAAAAAGAAAGGTGGTTCCCGTCCTGTGAACCCCATTTCCTTTGCGTGTTCTTCGTAATTTCTTCCTACGCAATAGACCCTGCGTACCGCAAAGCGCAGTGCTGACCCAGTAATGGGAATGTCCACCACTGCAGGTGGTGGGAATACGTGAATGGAATCGTTTGTCATGGTGATCCTGAGAATGGTGCCCGTGCAATGAACTGATCCGGCAAAGTGTGCCACGCCTTGCTTCGGTGTACGCTTGCCCTATCTTCACCACCACAAAAGTCATGAAGCTATACAACTACTTCCGTTCTTCGGCCTCTTACCGTGTACGCATCGCGCTGGCGCTCAAAAACTTGCCTTACGACTATGTGAGTGTCCATTTGGCACGGGGCGATCACCGACTGCCTGAATTCGCGCAACTGGTGGCCGATCCACTTGTTCCCATGCTGGAGCTGGATGATGGTGAGCGCCTGACCCAGTCGATGGCCATTTTGGAATACCTGGAGGAGGTTCAACCCCGGCCTGCCTTGCTGCCTGCCGATGCTCTGGGCCGCGCCCGTGTGCGGGCCATGATGCAGTCGATCGCCTGTGAGATTCACCCTCTCAACAACCTGCGGGTATTGAAATATCTGGTCAAGGAAATGGGGGTCGATGAGGCCCATAAGAACCGCTGGTACGCCCACTGGGTGCGCCAGGGGCTGGAAGCGTTTGAGCAGCAACTTCGCGCCGGGCCTGGAGGCGCGTTTTGCTACGGAGACCAGCCTACTATGGCCGACTGCCTGCTGGTGCCCCAACTTTTTAATGCCCAACGCTTCAACGTACCCCTGGATGGTTTGCCTTTGGTTCAGGGTGTGTGGGACGCTTGCATGGCTCTGGATGCCTTCAGTCAAACCCAGCCATCGGCCTGTCCCGATGCCGAGGCCTGATGACTTGGCAGACAGACCCGGCCTGGGAGCCGGTGGCATGGCCCGCTCCAGCGGGTGTCAAGGCTGCCATGACCACGCGATTGGGAGGCGTGTCGCGCGCCCCTTTTGACAGCTTCAACTTGGGTGACCACGTGGGTGATGACCCCATTTGCGTGGCCGCCAATCGCCAGCGTCTGACCAGTTTGCTGGGGGTGCAGACGGTGTTTCTCAAGCAGATACACGGCATCCATGTTGAGCACTTGCAGCACCACACACCTCACGGCACGGTGGCCGATGCCTGTGTCACCCAAAGCCTCGGGCTGGCTTGCACGGTGATGGTCGCCGACTGCCTGCCTGTGCTGCTGACCGATTCAGTTGGGCGCACCGTGGCTGCCGCACATGCTGGATGGCGGGGATTGGCCGGGGTTGATCAGCCGGATGGTCAGGGGGTGCTGGCTTCCACGTTGAAGACATTTGGCCAGCTGGTTCCCACTGAAAAAACTCAAGGTGCCAGCCGTTCAGATTCATGCCCCCTAACACCAGTTGGCTTGGCCGGGTGCATGGCTTGGCTGGGGCCGTGCATAGGCCCTGCGGCATTTGAAGTTGGGGCGGAAGTGCGGGAGGCTTTCATGGCCTGTGGTCTGCCGGTGCAGGCTGTGTCAGCCTGCTT
The DNA here is from genome assembly GCA_937868695.1 of uncultured Comamonadaceae bacterium. GTDB lineage: Bacteria > Pseudomonadota > Gammaproteobacteria > Burkholderiales > Burkholderiaceae_C > UBA2334. Next base: position 8,588 of record CALMMY010000117.1, on the reverse strand, counting down.
TGAGCCTGTGGCTGGCGCAACTGGCAAGTACCACGCCCATCTTGCCTCCTTGGCTCGCCTACAGCTGAGCCAGCTGGGGCTGACGAACATATACGGTAACGACGGCAGCGATGCCTGGTGTACCGTCACCCAGTCATCACGCTGGTTTTCTCACCGGCGCGATGCGGGCTCACTGGGTAGCACCGGGCGCATGGCTGCCTGTGTCTGGTTGGAAGCCTGAGACTCGTCTGTCACCACAGATGATGTGGTGGCCTTCGAGGTGGGGGGCTCGTTGGGCATGGCCAAGTAGGTTGACCGTGCCTGAGCAGCCTCTTCAGACTCTTTTGCCAGTCGCGCCTTGCGCCTCAACGGCGTGCCCATCACGTACACCACCAAGACAGTAGGTAATAACCCGTAAAACAAAAAAGTTACGATAGCACCCAACCATGTTCCGTTTGGGTGAATGGCTTCGGCCACTGCCATCATCATGGCCACGTACAGCCAGGCAATTGCGACGAGATACAAGAGCGTTCTTTCGGGTTGTATGTTGAAAAAATGTCAGTGTGCTGGAAGTTGTTTGCTTGACACTGTCAGGGTTAACGCAACTTGAGTTGCATCCGCAATCTGTTGCCCATTTTTGGAGAAGAGAATGAATTTTGATCCCAAGTGGATGGAAACTGCCCAGCAGTTCCAAAAAACCATGATGGATAACTGGGCTCAGGCCCTGGGTGCAGCCACAGGAGGCGCTGCGCCAGCCAATCCGTTTGCAGCCCTGTCTGCGTTCAGTCTTCCCATGGGGCAAATGCCTGCCATGCCATCTGCCGGGGCGATGGCACCTGATTTCAGCCAATTGACCAAGTTGTTGAATGGCCCCAATGGCCTGCCTGCCAAATTGGATGCGGCCAAAGTCATCGATATTCAAAAGCAATATTTGCAGGATGTGGCCGCACTCTGGAATCAGGGCTTGCAGGTCAAGCCGAGCGGAGACCGCCGTTTTGCAGCTGAAGCTTGGTCGGGCAACCCGATGGCGGCTTTTTCTGCGGCCATTTACCTTGTCAATGCCAAAACCTTGATGGCCCTGGCCGATGCGGTGGAGGGTGATGCCAAAACCCGAGCCCGCGTGCGGTTTGCAGTGCAGCAATGGATTGATGCCAGCGCACCCAGCAACTTCCTGGCTTTCAATGCCGAAGCCCAGAAAAAAGCCATTGAAACCAAAGGCGAAAGCATTGCCAAAGGCGTGCAAAACCTGCTGCATGACATGAAGCAGGGCCACGTTTCCATGACCGACGAAAGCCTGTTTGAGGTAGGTCGCAATGTGGCCACCACAGAGGGGGCCGTTGTGTTTGAGAACGAGTTGTTTCAGCTCATCGAATACAAACCCCTGACCGACAAGGTTTATGAGCGCCCATTCCTGCTCATTCCACCCTGCATCAACAAGTTCTATATTCTTGATTTGCAGCCCGACAACTCGTTCATTCGGTACGCTGTCGAGCAGGGCCACCACACCTTCGTGGTGAGCTGGCGCAACCCAGACGAATCGCTGGCCCAGAAAACCTGGGATGACTACATCGAAAACGCCATCATCAAATCGATCAATGTCACCCGCGAAATCACCAAGGCAGAAACCATCAACACCTTGGGCTTCTGTGTGGGTGGAACCATGCTGGTCACCGGTCTGGGCGTATTGGCTGCACGGGGTGAAAAACCGGTCAACAGCGCCACCTTCCTGACCACGTTGATGGATTTTTCTGACACCGGCATTCTGGACGTGTTCATTGATGAAAACTTCGTCAAGTTCCGTGAAATGCAGTTTGCCAATGGCGGGTTGATGCCTGGGCGCGATCTGTCCACCACTTTCAGCTTCCTGCGGCCCAATGATCTGGTGTGGAACTATGTGGTTGGCAACTACCTGAAAGGTGAAACCCCACCTCCGTTCGATCTGCTGTACTGGAACAGCGACAGCACCAATCTGCCTGGTCACTACTACGCCTGGTATCTGCGCAACACATACCTCGAAAACCGCTTGGTCAAACCCGGTGCGGCCAGTGTGTGCGGACAGAAAATCGATCTGAACCAAGTGGACATTCCGGTGTACATCTACGGTTCACGCGAAGACCATATCGTGCCCATCGGCGGTGCCTACGCCACCACGCAGCATCTGCCTGGCCGCAAGCGTTTTGTCATGGGTGCTTCTGGCCACATCGCTGGTGTGATCAACCCAGCCAGCAAAAACAAGCGCAGCCACTGGATTGGCCCGGCCAACCATTTCCCTGCCGATGTGAATGACTGGATCAGCAGCGCGCAAGAGTTCAAGGGAAGCTGGTGGACAGATTGGTCTGACTGGCTGCAATCGCAAGCCGGAAAGCAGGTTGCCGCGCCCAAGTCTTATGGAAGCCGCAAATACAAAGCCACCGAGGCTGCACCTGGCAGCTACGTGAAAGCCAAAGCCAAGCCATAATGGGGTTGCCAGCCCGCCACAGTTGCGGGCTTTTTCATAGCACGACTGTTTAAGGAGAAATCAATGCAAGATATCGTTATCGTTTCAGCAGCACGCACCGCTGTCGGTAAGTTCGGTGGTTCGCTGGCCAAGGTGGCCGCCCCTGAATTGGGCAGCACAGTCATCAAGGCTTTGCTGGAGCGCACAGGCCTCAGCGCCGATGCCATTGGCGAAGTGATTTTGGGTCAGGTTCTGGCAGCTGGCGCAGGTCAAAACCCTGCCCGCCAGGCAGTGATGAAAGCCGGTCTGGCCAAAGAAACCCCCGCGCTCACCATCAACGCGGTGTGCGGCTCTGGCCTCAAGGCTGTGATGCTCGCAGCCCAGTCCGTGGCCTGGGGTGACAGCGAAATCGTGATTGCCGGTGGCCAGGAAAACATGAGCGCCAGCCCACACGTTCTGCTGGGCAGCCGCGATGGTCAGCGCATGGGCGACTGGAAGATGGCTGACACCATGATCGTCGATGGTCTGTGGGATGTGTACAACCAGTACCACATGGGCATCACCGCTGAAAACGTGGCCAAGGCCAATGGCATCACACGCGAGATGCAAGATGCACTGGCTCTGGCCAGTCAGCAAAAAGCTTCAGCCGCACAGGATGCAGGCAAGTTCAAAGACGAGATCGTTTCCGTCAGTATTCCCCAGCGCAAAGGTGATCCGGTGGTTTTCAACACCGATGAGTTCATCAACAAAAAAACCAATGCCGATGCACTGGCTGGCCTGCGCCCTGCGTTCGACAAAGCAGGCAGCGTGACCGCTGGCAACGCTTCCGGCATCAACGATGGCGCTGCGGCCGTCATGGTCATGACTGCCCAGAAAGCTGCTGCACTGGGCCTGACACCCCTGGCCCGCATTGCCAGTTTCGGCACCACTGGTCTCGACCCCGCCATTATGGGGATGGGCCCGGTTTCTGCGTCACAACGCGCTCTGGCCCGTGCTGGCTGGAAAGCATCGGATGTGGATTTGTTCGAGCTGAACGAAGCCTTTGCCGCCCAAGCCTGTGCCGTGAACAAGGCACTGGATATTGATCCGGCCAAGGTCAATGTCAATGGCGGTGCCATTGCCATTGGACACCCCATCGGTGCGTCCGGATGCCGCATTCTGGTCACCCTGCTGCACGAAATGCAACGTTCCAATGCCAAGAAGGGCCTGGCAGCGCTGTGCATTGGCGGTGGCATGGGTGTGGCATTGACGCTGGAGCGTTGATGGTCATCCGCACTGTCAGCAGTGCAATAGGTAATGTAATTCGCCATTTGCGCATAATCAGGTTGCGCAAGTAGCTATGTTTTTCACCAGTCGGCTTCATGCTTGAAGCCGGATTCAACCAGCAGAAAGAGACGAGGAAACAACATGACTCAAAGAGTAGCGTACGTCACCGGCGGCATGGGCGGCATCGGTACCGCCATTTGCCAGCGCCTGCACCAAGAAGGCTTCAAGGTCATTGCCGGTTGTGGCCCAACCCGTGACTACAACAAGTGGCTGGACGAGCAGAAGGCCCTGGGTTACACCTTCTACGCCTCTGTGGGCAACGTGGGTGACTGGGATTCCACCGTCGAAGCTTTTACAAAGAGCAAGACTGAGCACGGCAGCATCGATGTACTGGTGAACAACGCAGGCATCACCAAGGATCGCATGTTCCTGAAAATGTCCCGCGAAGACTGGGATGCGGTCATGAACACCAACCTTGACTCCATGTTCAACGTGACCAAGCAAGTGGTTGCCGACATGGTGGAAAAAGGCTGGGGCCGCATCATCAACATTTCTTCCGTCAACGGCGAAAAGGGCCAAGCCGGTCAGACCAACTACTCGGCTGCCAAGGCCGGTATGCACGGCTTCTCGATGGCCCTGGCTCAAGAGCTGGCCAACAAGGGTGTGACGGTCAACACCGTGAGCCCTGGTTACATCGGTACAGACATGGTCAATGCCATCCGCCCTGACGTGCTGGAAAAGATCGTGGCAACCGTGCCTGTCAAGCGTCTGGGCAAGCCCAGCGAAATCGCCTCCATCATTGCCTGGCTGGCCAGCGATGAAGGTGGCTACGCCACAGGTGCCGATTTCTCCGTCAACGGCGGTTTGCACATGGGCTGATGCCCTGTCGGTCAGCTGTGTCAACAACTGGCGCAGCATGTACCGAGCAACCCACCCGGGCAACCCCGCCTTGGTGGGTTTTTTTATGGGCTGTAGCTGGGGGTGTGAACGTTCAGTTGCAGCTTGATTGGGGCTGGGATAATTGTGACCATGTCCGAGATATCTCCCGCGTCAGCTTCTCCGCTTTTTTCCCCACCGCGCAGCCCTTGGCGCGTCTCTGTGGCTCCGATGCTGGATTGGACGGATCGGCATTGCCGTTTTTTTCACCGCTTGATTACCCGTCACACCTTGCTCTACACAGAGATGGTGACCACAGGCGCACTGCTGCATGGCGACGTGCCGCGCCATCTGCGTTTCAATGTGCAAGAACATCCTGTCGCCCTGCAACTGGGTGGCAGCGAGCCTGCTGACCTGGCACAGGCCGCCCGATTGGGCGAGCAGTGGGGCTATGACGAAATCAACCTGAATTGCGGCTGCCCCAGTGAACGGGTGCAGCGCGGCGCTTTCGGTGCCTGTCTGATGGCCGAGCCCCAACTGGTGGCCGATGGTGTGAAGGCCATGCGCGATGCCGTGTCCATTCCCGTGACGGTCAAGCACCGCATTGGCATCGACAAAGTGGAGAGCTACGACTTTGTGCGCGACTTCGTGGGCACGGTGGCCGAGGCGGGTTGCGTGGTGTTCACGGTGCATGCCCGCAATGCCTGGCTCAAAGGGCTTTCTCCGAAAGAAAACCGCGAAATCCCACCGTTGCGTTATGAGCTGGCCCATCGGCTGAAGGCAGATTTCCCGCACCTGACCATCGTGGTCAATGGGGGCATCACCACCAACGCACAGATCAGCCACCAGTTACAGCATGTTGACGGCGTGATGGTGGGCCGCGAGGCTTACCACAACCCTTGGGTTATGGTCGATTGGGATGCGCTGTTCTGGGGTGATGACCACGCACAGCCCAGCCGTGATGCCGTTGAAGATGCGATGGTGACCTACATGATGCAAGAAGCGGCTCAGAACGGCACGCCGTGGTCGCACATCGCTCGGCACATGCTGGGCTTGCGCCACGGCACGCCAGGGGCAAGGCGTTGGCGGCAGGTGTGGAGTGACCACAGGCTCAAGCAGCTTCCAGCCAACGAGGTCAGTGCGCTTGCCCGCAGCACCCTAACATGAGGGCTGACTGCATCAAATCAGCACGCCTGCTTCCAGAACCTCTTTGACCAGCGGGTGCATGACCTTGCGTTCAGAGCCAATCAGAAAGAACTGCTCATCCACGCCATCGCATTCGCCCAGCCAAACAAACCCATGGCGCTCCGTCAGTTCTGAGCGAACCAGTGCAGGAGCCGGAAAAATGCCCATGCCCGTGGCTGCAAATGTGGTCAGCAAGGCACTGTCTTCAAACTCGCCCACGATATTGGGAAGAATGTGGTTGCGCTCCATCCAATGATTGATGCGAAGGCGCACTTCGGAGTGTGCTGTGGGCAGAAGCAGCGGCAGGGTGGCTGGGCCTTGCCCCGGTGCGTCGTCCCATTTTTTGGCCCAATGTGGCAGACCAAACCACTGCAATGGAGAGTGACCCAGCGTGTGGCTGTATACCCGTACGTTGTCGTTGGCGGGAGCGGGTCGGTCGGCCAGGATCAAATCCAGACGGTGAAGCGCCAGATCGGCCAGCAGATCGGCAAATTCACCGTCATGGCATTCGAGTCTGAGGTTGCCGTGGCTCAGAGCGGGAGCAAGCAGCCTGGGAATGGCGACTTTGGGCAACCCATCCGAAATGCCCACTCTGAGCACAACCTTGGGCGAAGCCGTGATGGCGCTCAGCACATCCGGTAATTTTTCGCCCAGCTGAAAGATTTGTTCAGCCTGGGCAAAAGCCGCTTCGCCTGCGGCTGTCAGTGCAACATTGCGCCCAGCGGGCTTCAGCAGCTGGTGCCCCAGGCTGCGCTCCAGCTCACGTACCTGGGTGCTGATGGTCTGTACGGCCATGCCCAGTCGTTCTGCTGCACGCGACATACCCCCCTCCTTGGCCACAGCCCAGAAGTAATACAGATGCTTGTAGTTGTACGTGGTCAATCGGGGTACTCCATGCTTCAATTTATTGGGATGCTTCTTCGCTATTTAACTGCTTTTCCAGATGTGTGTTGGCTTGCACGATAGAGTCTCCATTGATTCACAAGGAGATCAACGATGGATATTCTGATTCAAGCCCATCACCCGGAAGCCATTGCCATGCGGGACATCACAAACAGCCGTGTCCGCTTTGCTACCCAGCGGTTGTCGCGCTTCGTGAGCCGTGTCGTTGTCAGGTTCACCGATCTCAATGGCCCCAGGGGGGGCGTGGACAAACAGTGTCAGATTCAACTCAATACTGCCAATGGAACTGTGTTGGTGGTGTCCTCACGCGGAGCAGAGTGGCGCGATACGTTGGAAGCCTCCATTTCCCGCATATCTCGGTTGCTTCTTCGCAGATTGAATGCGCAGAAAAATAGGTTTGCAGGCAAGCTGCCTGCCTGATTGTTCTGAGTTTGTGCTCTGTGCGGTACCACTGTACAGGCCACGCTTTTGACTGTGATTGCCGTGCTGCTGGTCAGCAAATCAGCCAGCAGCATGCAGTCCATTGGCAAAGTGCTCACGCATGCGCTCGGTTGCAGCTTGGGCATCGCGGGCCAGCAAGGCTGCCATGATGGCCCTGTGCTCGGCCAGCGACTCCTGCAAACGCCCGCTTTTCAGCAGTGAGTTGTGCCGGTTGAGTTTCATGACTTTGCGCAAGTCAGCCACCACCTGGTTGCGCCAGCGGTTGTTGGCCAGTTCCAGCAGGCGCATGTGAAACTGTTCGTTCACATCAAAGAAGCGCTCACGTTCACCAATGGAGGCTTCCAGCTCATTGTGCAGTGTCTGCAACTCCGTGAGTTGTGAGGGGGTCACTTTGCTTGCCACCACACCGGCTGCATCGCTTTCCAGCAGACTGAGGAGGTGATAGACATCGGCCATGTCTTGCTCGGAAACTTCGGTGACATAGGCACCGCGCCTGACCTTCATGGTCACCAGGCCTTCGGCGGCCAGTACTTTCAGTGCCTCGCGCAGCGGGGTGCGGCTGATGCCAAACTCTTCCGCGATTTTCAACTCGTCAATCCAGCTTCCGGGTTGCAGTTGCCTGTCGAAGATGCGTTGCCTAAGCAATTCGGCAACCTCTTGATATAGAGCGCGAGGGGTGAGTGAAGCGGCGGCCATGTGCAATGATGTCTGAGATGCCAGATATTATCAGTCATGAAATTTTGAATCAATAATTATGAATGATATAAAATCAGAGGCACATTGATGCGTGTTGGGTTTGGATTCACTGTTGTGTCAACAGCGGCAGACGGTGCGGCTCAAGGCGATCATGCCCCCTATTTTGTTTGACCTCATCTTGCTGGATGCACACCATGTCTGACTCCGAATTCAAATCCGCCTCGCTCTCCGATTGGGAAAAAGCGGCTGCCAAGTCCCTGAAAGACAAACCCCTGTCCAGCCTGAACTGGGTCACACCCGACGGCATCACCGTCAAGCCTCTGTACACGGCAGCCGACACGGCCAATCTGCCGTATGCCGACACACTGCCCGGTTTCGAGCCCTTCCTGCGTGGCCCCCAGGCCACCATGTACGCCGTGCGCCCGTGGACCATTCGCCAGTACGCCGGTTTTTCAACGGCAGAAGAATCCAATGCGTTTTACCGCAAGGCTCTGGCGGCAGGCGGGCAGGGCGTTTCCGTGGCGTTCGACTTGGCCACGCACCGTGGCTACGACTCCGACCACCCCCGCGTGACCGGCGACGTGGGCAAGGCCGGTGTGGCCATTGACAGCGTGGAAGACATGAAGATTCTGTTCAACGAAATCCCGTTGGACAAGGTGAGCGTGTCCATGACCATGAACGGCGCTGTGCTGCCCGTGCTGGCTGGCTACGTGGTGGCCGCCGAAGAGCAGGGCGTGAGCCAGGACAAACTGAGCGGAACCATTCAGAACGACATTCTGAAAGAGTTCATGGTGCGCAACACCTA